>SCUC01000576.1 GCA_004322375.1 Bacteroidota bacterium | reverse complement strand
GCTCTTCCGATCTCCGGAAGAAGCCGTGAAGTTAGGCTGGGCGCATGGCGCTCTGGTAACAACATTCCCCGGAGATACAACGATGGCTACAGTAGAACAGGTTCGAGCGTTTGCCAAAGGCGGTTCTGCGAGAATTCAACGATAACGGATGGAACGAATCAGAGATGAGCATACAATTATTACGCAAAGATGAAACAGAGCTTGACTTGCTGGCTCTTGGCGAGTGCATGGTCCGGTTGAGTCCGCCGGGACACCAACGCATCGAGCTGACGCCCTATTTTGAAGCATACGCGGGCGGCGGCGAGTATAACGTCGCGTACGCGCTTGCCCGCTACGGGTTGAGAACTAGCTGGGTATCCCGGCTTGTTGATAACCCGCTCGGACATTTCATTCTCAACCATGCACGGTGCAGTGGAATGGAAACCGGAGAAATTTTGTGGGCGCCGTATGATGGCGCTGGTCGTATAGATAGAATCGGGTTGAATTTTACCGAGGTTGGCATCGGCGTGCGCGCAAGCGTAACAGTGTACGATAGGGGGCATACCGCTATCTCGCACATCAAGCCGGGCGAAGTTGATTGGCAGCGAATATTTTCAGAACGCGGAGTGCGATGGTTTCATACCGGAGGAATATTCACTGCGTTAAGCGATTCGTGCGCGGAAGTCGCTCTCGAAGCGATGAACGCCGCGCACGATGCGGGAACCATCGTCAGCTACGATCTGAATTTCCGGAGCAAGCTCTGGTCGAGCAAAAAAGCGATTGAAGCCACGAAACGGCTCATGCCATTTATTGATGTCATTATCGGTAATGAAGAAGATTTTCAACAATCGCTCGGTTTCGACGTTGAAGGAGCGGATAAGAGCTTGAAGAAACTGCCGGTCGAAGGGTACAAACAAATGGTGAAACGTGTTGTAGCTGCGTACCCGCATCTCAGGGCTGTCGGAACTACGCTGAGGGAGGTTGAGTCCGGGCTTGTTAATAACTGGTCGGCAATTCTCTATGATGAAGGCGAGTTTTATGAATCACGCAGGTATGAACATCTAGAAATTGAAGACCGGGTGGGGGGAGGAGACGGGTTTTGCAGCGGGCTTATCTACGGCATCATGAATGGACTGACAGCACAGGAATGTGTCGAGATGGGCGCAGCGCATGGCGCGTTGCTGCAAAGCACGAGGGGAGATACGAGCATGGTGACTCTCGAAGAAGTACAGCATGTCATGAGCGGAAAGAGCGCTCGCATTAAACGGTAACTAACGAAAAAAGTTTTTCAAGGCAAAAAGATTAAGACAATGAACGATATTTTTATTACTGAAAATTTTCTTTTATCAAACAAGACGGCTGTTGAGCTTTACCACGAGTATGCAAAAGACCAGCCGATTATAGATTACCATTGCCATCTCCCTGTACGGGAAATTGCAGAGGATAAAAATTTTGAAAACCTCACACAAATCTGGCTTGCAGGCGACCATTATAAATGGCGCGCGATGAGAACGTGCGCTGTGCCGGAACGGTGTATCACCGGAGACGCCGGCGATTGGGAAAAATTCCAGAAGTGGGCGGAAACCGTGCCGAAAACGCTGCGTAATCCCTTGTATCACTGGACTCACCTGGAACTCAAGCGTCCGTTTGGAATATCGGATGTGCTTCTCGACGCATCAACGGCAAAACGAGTCTGGGAACGGTGCAACGCGCTTCTCGCGCAAAAGAATTTTTCTACGCGGGGCATTCTTCAGCAAATGAACGTACAGGTTGTATGCACGACAGATGATCCGATTGATACATTGGAATATCACAAGCAACTGCAAAACGATTCTTCATTTCCTATTCGTATTTTACCGGCGTTTCGCGCCGATATGGCAATGAATATCGAACGGGGTTCATCGTTTACAACGTATATAGAAAAGCTCGGGGCGGCGGCGGATATCCACATTACTTCTTATCAAAAATTTCTCGATGCGCTAAGAAAGCGACACGCATTTTTTCATGCTCAACGGTGCAGGCTTTCGGATCACGGGCTCGAAACAGTGTATGTCGAGGAATACAAAGAAAAGGAGATAGAGGCTATTTTTACCCGCGCGTTATCGAACGCGCCGGTTGATGCATCTTCTGTTCTGAAATTTAAGTCTGCAGTGCTCATGGAGCTTTGCCTCATGGATCATGCGGCAGGCTGGGTACAGCAATTTCATTTGGGGGCAATGAGGAATACAAATCCGAGAATGTACCGCGAGCTTGGTCCCGATACAGGCTATGACTCAATCGGGGACTTCCCGATCGCGCAGCCGCTTGCAAAGCTCTTCGCGAAGCTGGAAGAGAGCAACTCGCTCGCGAAAACGATTATGTATAACTTAAACCCTGCTGATAATGAAGTGATAGCGACACTCATCGGTAATTTCCAGGATGGAAAAATTCCGGGTAAAATTCAGTATGGAAGCGCGTGGTGGTTTCTCGACCAGAAAGACGGCATGGAACGCCAGCTTAACGCCCTCTCGAACATGGGCTTTCTCAGCCGCTTTATCGGCATGTTGACGGATTCGCGAAGCTTTCTTTCATATCCAAGACATGAATATTTCAGGCGCATTCTCTGCAATATGCTTGGGACAGAAATGGAAGACGGAATGATTCCGAACGACATGGAGCTTGTCGGCGGAATGGTAAAGGATATATGCTACAATAACGCGAGAAATTATTTTAATTTTTTTAACGACACTACTCAAGAACAGTAAAAAACAAAGGGACAGGTATGGAACTTCAACAACTAATGACATCATTACAAGAACGCCCGGCAGGGAAGGAGGCGTTGAATATCATTCACAAACATTATGGAGACGGCATCGGTGTATATCCCAAGTCCGTACGCATGTATGGCAATGCTCTATTTTTTATCGGGCGGAAACAATCGGAAAAGAATCTTTATATCGTTACGCTTGCTAACGATGGGGCTGCCGTTAAAGGATTTGAAGGAGAAGAACTGCATCAAACAATGTTCGGTCCGAATTTTACAATACGAAAATGCTGCATGACGAACACGAATGCGAACCATCTGCGGGAGCTATTCGAGTTTACCCGCCCTGTTGTTCTTGGTATCGCGGATTCGTTTGGATTCGGAGACAGGCTGGGAATAGCAAACCCGGCGCATCTTCGTTCTCTTGAAGGCTCTCATATGAAACCGGTTCTTGCGCAGCAATCGGTGAGGGAATTGGAACGAACACAACGCACGGTAGAGGAAGTGCTCGACGCTGCGACGTGGGCGGTATTTCAGGAAGGGTACAGCGCCGGATTTGGCGCCGATGCAGATCATTTAAAAACGCCGGAAGATATTGATAGATATGCGCGCGTAGGGTTTACCATGTACACGTTTGATCCGAGCGCGTACGTTGTCAACGAAGCGGTTTCGCTCCCGCTTGCCGACGTTGTTCATGGAATACAATCCATAGACATGGGCGATCTCCGGTTGGACGAGTTGAAAGCCCGTTACGTACATCAAACCATAGCGCTCGACGGAGGAGTGCTGCAGCCGAATGACGAGATGGTAACACGAGCGTTATTGAAATACGGCGGGGTAATCAGGCATACACGGAATTTATATAAGCACCTTACCGGGAAACACTCTTCGCTTCAGACGGAAGTTGAAGTCTCGGTTGATGAGACGGACATTCCGACAACGCCGTTTGAGCATTATTTTATTTCCCATGAGTTGAAACGGCTGGGGGTAAAGCTTATCAGCCTTGCCCCGCGGTTTATCGGTGATTTTGAAAAGGGAGTTGATTACCGGGGTGACCTTGCGGCGTTTGAGAAGGAATACCGGCTGCATATTGCCATCGCGAAGATCAACGGTCCGTATAAAATAAGCATTCACTCCGGCAGCGATAAGTTTAGCGTCTATAACGTTATCGGAAAGCTGCAGCTTGGAGCGGTGCATGTAAAAACCGCGGGAACAAGCTATCTTGAAGCGTTACGAACCGCAGCGAATGTTGACCGGGAACTTGTAGCTCAAATTCTCGATTTCTCTCGCGCTCAGTATGAAGAACAAAAGAAATCGTATCATGTCTCTGCCTGCCTGGAACGTGTTCCAGCGGGAGCTAATTGCTCTAAAGAGCAGCTACTCTCATTGTTTGATGAGCATGATGCGAGACAGGTGTTCCATGTAACCTTTGGCAAGACGTTGACAGAGCGGGATGGAAGCGGAAAGTTCCTGTTCAGAGATCGTTTGATGGCGTGTCTTAAACAACACGAGGAGCTTCACTACGAAACGCTGATTCGTCATTTCAGGAAACATCTGGAGCCGTTTGAACAACGGTAAAATAATGGTTGTAGAAAGGAAATGAAATGCAACGACTTTTTGATTTAACAAACACCGTAGCCATCGTTACGGGAGCCAGCACGGGTCTCGGACAGGGAATGGCATGCGGTTTAGCGGACGCGGGAGCGGATATCGTTCTTGTTGATAGAAACGATGTTGCCGAATCGGCAAATGCCATTCAAGCGTTGGGACGAAAAACCTTAGCGATTCAGGGTGATTTAAAAACCATTGGACCTGTTCCGATGATTGTTGAAAAGACATTGCAGGAATTTGGTAAAATAGATATACTCGTTAATAATGCAGGGATCATACGCCGGACGCCCGCGGTTGATTTTTCCGTTCAAGATTGGGATGACGTCATGAATACGAATATCAGGACGCTATTTTTCCTGTGCCAGGCGGTTGGACGCGAGATGCTCAAGCGAAAACGGGGAAAGATTATCAATATCGCTTCACTGTTGAGCTTCCAGGGGGGCATTACCGTGCCGTCATATACGGCGAGTAAAGGCGCGGTGGCGCAGCTGACGAAAGCTCTCGCGAACGAGTGGGCGCAACATGGCATTAATGTCAATGCAATCGCGCCGGGGTACATGGCAACGAAAAATACGGAAAATCTTCGGAACGACCCGGTTCGGTTCAAGTCAATATCGGAGCGTATTCCTGCGGGCAGGTGGGGACTGCCGGAAGATTTGCAAGGCGCCGTTATTTTTCTCGCGTCGAAGGCATCAGATTATGTGAACGGCCATATCCTTGCCGTTGACGGCGGGTGGTTGGCGAGGTAAAAAATGTTACTAGCTGAGAATTATGAACATTAAAATTTCTTTAGGTATTTTTCTTTTCGTTCTATCATTACACGCGCAACAGCTAACTGTCACGGTGACCAATCCCGCTTCATTTGACAGAGCATTAGAAACTATTGAAGTTCCTTGGAGCGAGGTGCAGACGGCGTTATCCCTCGCTGAGCCATCTACGGTTATGGTCTTTGAAAATGACAAGCAATTAGTTTGCCAGGCGTTGGATTCTAATGGCGATAAGACGCCCGATTTGCTGTTATTTCAAGCAACGTTCAAGCAAGGCGAAGAGAAAAAATTTGTTGTGAAGCAGCATGGAGTGCAGAAGGAGGCTGAGGTTGTTTCCATTGCAAAATTTATGGTTCCACGTGAAGATGTCGCGTGGGAAAATGACCGCATCGCATACCGTATCTATGGCTCAAAGCTCGCGGGAGACGTGTATAGCGGTCTCGATGTGCTGGTGAAACGCGTTCGGTATCCTGTGCTTGAGAAGTGGTATGAAATGAATACATGGGAAGGCGATAAAAAGGTTTCGTATCACGAAGACCATGGCGAAGGAGCGGATTTTTTTACTGTTGGAAAAACTCTTGGCGGCGGCGGATGTGCGCTGTGGCGCAATGACAGTATGTATATCTCGGGATTGTTTACGTCTCACAAAATTGTCGCGAGCGGTCCGGTACGGGCAATGTTTAGCGTTACGTATACCAACTCGCTCAACGGCAAACCGTTTACAGAAGAAAAGACCTATACGCTCGATGCCGGTCAAAACTTCAACAGGATAGAGGTGAAGTATTCCGGTTTGGAAAACGAAGGTGCAGAACAAGTAGCGGTTGGTCTTGTCAAGAGAAAGAACACCTCGTTCTATTCTGATGAGAAGCAGGGGTGGTTCAGCCTGTGCGGACTGGCAAACGATGATTCCCTCAACGGCAATCTTGAAACAGGCGTTGTCCTGCAACCGGCTCTATTTCAAACAATGAAAGAAACCGATGCTCATTACCTGATGATAGCGGCAACATCACCGGATAAACGATTGACCTACTATGCAGGAGGGGGCTGGACCCGCAGCGGAGATTTTCCAACAGACGATGGTTGGCTCGCTTACGTATCCCAATTCTCTCATCGGCTGAAGTACCCGCTTGTAATAACAACAATGAAGTAAGTCGTTATGGATGTGAGATATGGGATATGTGATGTTTGATATGAGATGTGTGATATGCGATTTGAGATGGATGCTTGATACTTGATGATGGGTAGAGGATGTAGGATACATAATAATTATTTATGAGAAGTACAAGGTAAGCTAATAACGCTTAACTCTACGAGTTGCAGTAACTGTCCGAAAACTCCCTATGGTGTCATTCTGCCGCCTTTGGCGGATTCGCTTCGTTGCTAATGACCTGTGCCTTTCTGCTTGTAGCAAAAAGCTGTAAGTGGCGTTTTCATTACTTTACCCATCCCTATCCCTTCCCTACGCAGTAGGGAAGGGCAAAACGGATTCATAAAAACCCAATGCAAGTTGGCGGGATGGGTTGAGGTAAAATAATCGCCTGCACATAGTTTGTCATCAATGTGAATTACAATGGTTTGCTTTGCTTGACCTTAGGATGACAAACAGCGTGATCTCTCGGACTGTTTCGTAGGCAAATAACTGATAACACAAATTGCCAATTGTCTACGGCTCGTAGAGTGAATTGATAATTGTCAATAGCCAACAGAAAACAGAAAACAGAAAACAGTAAACAGTAAACAGTAAACAGTAAACTGTAAACTGTAAAAGTAAACAGTAGTAAGAAAGAACTTTATGAACGTACGCTTTTCATCAGACCCCAATTTATATCGGACAATGACTCAAGGAGAGTTGCGAGCATCGTTTCTTATTGATTCGCTCTTTACGCCTGATAATATTCCTTTAGTATATTCCGACGTTGACCGTTCGATCATAGGCTCTGCTGTGCCGGTGAGCGGGCAATTGCAGCTCCTCAGCAGCAAGAAGGAAATGGCTGCTGAATATTTTACGGAGCGACGCGAAATCGGGATTATCAACATCGGAGATGAGGGAATAGTTACCACAGATGGGGAACAACACGAGCTTGCTCATAAGGATGGAT
The DNA here is from genome assembly GCA_004322375.1 of Bacteroidota bacterium. Lineage (GTDB taxonomy): Bacteria > Bacteroidota > Ignavibacteria > UBA10030 > SZUA-254 > FW602-bin19. The sequence goes on along the minus strand of SCUC01000576.1, from coordinate 7,593 downwards.
TGTATATTGGCAGGGGAACGAAAGAAATATTGTTTGCAAGCAAATTGCCTTCATCGCCAGCCGAGTTTTACCTCATGAGCTATCCTGCCCATGCAGAATTTCCGACAGCGTACATTCGATGTTCTGAGACTGAACCGACGACACTGGGCAGCCAAAAGGATGCGAACAAACGAACAATCTACAAGTATATTCATCCGCGAGGCGTGAAAAGCTGCCAGCTTGTGATGGGATTGACGGAACTGGAGGAAGGAAGCGTATGGAACACCATGCCGCCGCATACGCACCTGCGCCGTTCCGAAGTGTATATGTATTTTAACCTTGCTCCTTCTGCAATGGTTGTTCACCTCATGGGGAAGCCGGATGAAACGAAACACATTGTTATGCGAAACAAGCAGGCAGTGATTTCTCCAAGCTGGTCTATTCATGCAGGCGGCGGAACGCAAGCGTATTCGTTTATCTGGGCAATGGGAGGGGAAAACCAGGTGTTTGAAGATATAGATCCCGTGCGGGTGGAAGAACTATTGTAGAAAAATTCTAAATTCTAATATTAACCGATACTATGGTCGAACAGAGAAATAATATTCTTCAACAACTTGGCGCAATAAAAATTATTCCGGTTGTTGTTATTGAGAACGAAGAAAGCGCAGAGCCTCTGGCAGAAGCGTTGCTTGAAGGCGGTCTCCCGACAATGGAAATTACATTCCGAACTGCCGCGGCGCAAAACGCCATAACAATGGTTGTTGATAAATATCCGAATATGTTGGTTGGGGCAGGCACGGTGCTTTCTATTGAACAGGTAAAAGCGGCGAGTTCGTCCGGCGCGAAATACATAGTATCGCCCGGGTTCAACAGGGATGTAGTTGAGTATTGCTTAAAAAACGATATACCTGTTACTCCCGGTGTGCTGACTCCAACTGAAATAGAAACAGCGTTGAATATGGGATTGCAGGTAGTAAAATTTTTTCCGGCAGAAGCAATCGGCGGCGTTAAGTATTTGAAGGCAATCAGCGCGCCCTACAAAAATATCAAGTTTATTCCTACCGGCGGCATTAATGAGTCGAATGTTGCATCGTACCTCTCTCTCCCGCAAGTTCACGCGTGCGGCGGAAGCTGGATGGTAAAATCCGAACTCATTAAGGCAAGGCGGTTTGGTGAAATCAGGGAACTGACAAAGAGAGCAAAACAATTACTTGGGACTGTATAGGATTCCCCTGTCTCTTCATCCTGAAGCCCGCTTGTATATCTTACGTTCGGGTTAGGAATCTTTGATCGTTGGTCTCGGTTGATCATCTTTTAGGAATTTGATGCTCTCATGAGAAAACAGAATATTATATCTCTTCATTTTGGAAAAAAGATTTTCACGACAAATCTGAGGTAAGCTTTGCCCGCTCGTTGAATCCCAGGTTGACTCCTGGAAATTGGTTATCGTGAAATTATTCTCGACATCTTCAAGTATTTCTTGCCTGTACATAAATTATTCCTTTTGTTAACGTTTCTATTGTTTGTTGTTCTTCATGAATGTGCTAACTCTCTGGGGGCACGAATCTGAGCAGACCGCCCTGCCTGTGCCAGCATTTCTAATGTTCGTATCACCTGGGTTGAATCGCGAAGGTTGTATTTCGCAAGCGTGCTGGTCATACCTACTCTAATCGTATGAGCCCAATCCGGGAGACGGGCAAAAAGGTTTTCATCGGTCACATCGTCTCCAATTGCCAGGATAAAATCCACGTGATGTTTGGAGAGCCAATAAAGCGCAGCCTGTCCTTTATCGGTTCCGGCAGTTCGGATTTCAATGACTTTTTTCCCGGAGAGAACCTGAAGATTAATATTTGCCGTGTAAGTCATCAGGTGATCTGTCAGTTCTCGCGCCATCTGAAGGCTCTGTTCCGGGTCTGCATTCCTGTAGTGCCAGGCGATGGAATACTCTTTTTCTTCGAGGTAAACGCCTGGAAGACGGTCGGCATAATGTTCGAGAATTTGAAGGATTGAGGGCTTCCATGCCTCTGATTGCTCTTGAATCATTTTCCATTGTTCGTCAACTTCCTTAATCCAGATCCCGTGTTCCGCGACAAAATGTATCGGAAGACTTCCCAGCCAGTGTTGCAATATATTCCGGTCGCGGCCGCTGACGAGAACCACAACGTTTTTCGAATCGGCAGCGAGAGTGCGAAGAACTTTCAGCACCCGTTCATTCGGTTTAGCTTGATGGGGATGACGGGTGAGAGGTAACAGAGTTCCATCGTAATCGAGCAAAATCAATCGCTTATCGCTTTCTTGATAAACTTCCGACATTTTGACAAGCTCTTGAATGGAAAGGAGCTTTGCGCTGAACACGTTCTGGCGCTTCGTGATGCCATTCAGCTGGTTGATAAATTCGGAAGCCCATTTCGTTACGTTGTACCGTTGCAGCCGGTCTTGCATGATGGTGTTTCTTCGAAGTTGTTCCTCTTCCGGCATTTCAAGGGAATCTTTCAACGCGGAAGCAATTTCTTCCTTGTTGTTCGGATTAATCACTATAGATTCTCCCAGTTCTTTCGCCGCGCCAGCCATCTCGCTGAGAATGAGAACACCCGGTCTGCCGACCTTCGAGGCAATAAATTCTTTAGCAACAAGATTCATCCCGTCACGCAGGGGCGTTACGAGAGCAACGTCGCTGGCATGGTACAACGCTGCGAGCGATGCGAAGGGTAACGATTTATATTGATAGACGATTGGAGTCCAATCAACGCTGCCAAACTTGCCGTTGATTTTTCCGATGGTTTCTTCGATTTGCCGTTTCATCGTCTCATAATGTTCTACTCCAATCCGGGAAGGAACGAGAATGATGACAAGCACAATGTTTTTGTGAAAGCCGGGGTTTGATTGGAGAAGCAGCTCAAACGCCTCCAGACGGTTGAGAATGCCTTTAGTGTAGTCTAACCTGTCAACGGAAAGGATTACTTTGACGGTCGAAAGAGTAGCTTTTATGTTGTCAAATTCGTCCCTCACCTCCGGGAGATTCAACGCGGTAGAAAACTTTTCAAAATCAATTCCCATAGGAAACGTTTCTACCTTGGCTACGCGGTTCGGCAACGAGATTTCACCCATATAATGCTCGTACCCAAGAATACGGAGGACACACTGCAGGAAATGCTGGGTATATTCGAACGTGTGGAACCCTACAAGATCGGCTCCGAGCATTCCTTCGAGCAATTCATGGCGCCACCTGTTGGGCAACAGGCGGAACAGCTCGAACGAAGGGAATGGAATGTGAAGAAAGAACCCGATGGGAATGTCGGGTGTACGTTCTTTTAAGAGCTTGGGGAGCAGCATTAAATGGTAATCGTGTATCCACACAGTATCGCCGGGCCTGAGCACCTGGAAGAGACGTTCTGCAAATATTTCGTTGACGCGTTTATATGATTCCCAGAATTCCTGGTCATAGATAGCGTGAGAAGGAAAATAATGGAAGAGGGGCCATATTGTTTTGTTGCAAAACCCGTGATAAAAATTTTCCATTTCATGTTCGGAAAAAAAGAGAGGATATGACTGGTATTCTGCCAGTGCCTTAGAAGCCACCAGGCTCATCAGTTCCCGCTCTACTGTAGCGCCGGGCCACCCGACCCAAAGATAGTGGTGAAAATTTGATTGCAGTCCTGTTGTTGATTCGACGTACGATTTCAATCCGCTTGCTAATCCACCCGGGCTTGGATTGAACAGCAGCTCATTCTCCTTGATGGTAACATGAAAGGGGAGCCTGTTAGAGACGATAACGAGCCGTTCGTGAAGGTGATTGTTGTTGTTATTCATTCTTACGCTATCAATTGAGAGAGTTAGAAACTGAAGGTATGCACTCGCAACCATTTATTCCTGCATGATCTCGCGAACCCACCCTTAGCCCTTCCTCTTCGAGTCGTTCTACGAACCGTAGGTAGGGAAGGAGAGGGAATAAGTCCCCTCTTGAGAGGGGATTAAAGGGTGTGTGCAATATAGCAGATGCAGTAAAATGGTTTCGTGTTGAATAAATCATGCTCATGGGTAACATCGGTTAGAAATACACAATGTCGTTGTTATAAAACAGCGAAGTAAATAAAAGCAGGTAATCCTTAATATGGCGCGTGATGAGAAAATTGTTTTGAATATGAGCTTTGCCGTTAATGCCCAGTTGTTTCGCCTGCTCGGAATCGTTGATCAATTGCTTAATCCAGTATGCCGTTCCTTCGATAGAGTGAGTAAGGATTCCGGAGTGCGTATGCGCGATTTGAAGCGGTATTCCCCCTACGGCTGAAGCGATAACAGGCTTGGCTTTCCATAATGCTTCAGAAACAGTCAAGCCGAATCCTTCCCGTAACGATTTTTGGAGAACAATGGTGGAGCCTCGCTGGAGGGCATTCACTTCGATATCGCTCGCGTTGGGGAGGAATAATACATGAATATCTTTGTCATCAGCCGCTTGTTGCTGAACGAGTTCCATCACAACGGGACCTTCGGGGTCATCGGTGGCGCCTCCGCCGGCAAGAATGAGCTGAATATCAACGTATTTTTTAGCAAGCTGATATGCCTTGATGACGCCGACCGGGTCTTTGAGATAATCGAAGCGTGAGATTTGCGTAACGATCGGTTTTCCCCTATCAATATTAAATCGCTCGAAGACTGAATTGATCGTTGATTCCGGCAAATCTTTGTTTTTATCGCTTAGCGGGTCAATGGAGGGTGAAATCAACACTTGCCGGATGGGAAGCTGTCTGGCAAATGCAGGCGCGGAAAAAACCGCTGAATCATACCGTGTGATATATTGTTCCAGGAATTTCCAAATATTCTTATCGGGTTGCGAAAAATCAATATGGCATCTCCATACCCAGTTATTGCCTATTTCTTCCCGTTTCAGTATCAGGGCGACAGGTTGCGGGTCATGGACAAGCACGATATCTCCGAACGTAAGCTCATCTGCGTTTTCCTTGTTCACGGAGAGAAATATCTCGTATTCCTCATCGCTTATCTCGACAGGCATTCCATGCAGCCCGTTGTGAAATTTTTTCGTAATCTGGAAGAACTTTTCATTTCCCTTGATAACATCCCAGCGAGCGGAAACTCCCAATTCTTTAATGAGGGGCAGCATGCGTGTCAGGATTTCCGCGACGCCGCCCCCAACGGCAGTGGAATTGATATTTTGAATAGATTTTCCTTCAAGCCGTTTGGCGAGGAGGAATAATTCGTCAATCGTGCCTCTACCGACAATGGGAATATAATCTTCAATTTGTATCATACGCTCTCACTAACACGATTAAGCGTTTGCGCAATCCTTCGAGGGAGTACGCGTACGGGTCTAAGCGTTTTACCGCTTCTGCGAGCTCGGGTTTGCCGATTTTCCTAAACCAATTGGAAAAATCATTCTCGTCATTGTCGCTGCGGAGCTTGACATCGAAAAAATGATGGTAAATAGCATCAGCGCTAATGTGTTCGAGATGTTCTCTCAATTCGGAAAGGTTCGAGGCGATGTAGTTGTTGGGAAACGCAAATACCTGGGATGCCATAAAATGGAATTCATTACCCGGCGGACAGGGTGTAATATCGGATTCGGTGATTTGGAGGTGCGATTCGATAATTTCAATAAGCTGTTTTCGCAGCTCCGAGAGGGAATGGAACTGAACGATATCAATGCTGGAAAGCCGTTCGCCAAGGAGAGACCGGTTGAGAATTTTCCCTGTCCAGTAAGCGAAGTCATTTGAGGGGGCGGTAGAAAGATAATGATGCCGTTGCAAAAATTTGTGGGTATGGTAATAAATCGAGGAATCCGGCACACTCTTGATGCTTTCAAGCAGTTCGGGTACATTTTTCGCCTTTCTCCCGAGGAGGATCGTCAAGTCGAGCTTTGAATAAAATTGAAACGTCTCCATTATGAATCCCTTCTTAATGAATTTGATAAACGATGGCAAACTGTTGCCTGTTGGAATGAAAGCCTCAAATCGGAATTGAGTCTCATTTCCGAACTATTCTATCAGAAATGACTTTGGTTGAATTTCATTCTCTCTATTTAAGAGTAAACAACTAAAGAAAAAAATCCAATAGACTATTTACCCTATTTAAAAAAATAGATGATTTACTCTATGACATAGAAGAATTATTCTATTGATAAGTTGAGAGTTTTATGGGGTGTTGTTTTGTAATTATTTACTGTTGTTACTCTATAAATAAGGTTTAGCAGCCCATGACTTAAGTCATGGGCTGCTGGCAAGTTATAGTGTAGTCGCAGACTTTATGTCTGCGGTTTTGAGTTGGAAACGCAACCATGAAGGTTGCACCTACACCTTTTGAAACAACCCCTGAGGGCAAGATTTTTATTCGTATGTGTGAATTCGTATTCATGCCCTTTAGCCCCAACAATAATTAGTTTCTGCACGAGATCGCGATAAATCCCCCCTTTCCAACGGAATCCCTTCGGGACTTGAGAGGAGATTAGGGGTGTGTACAATGTAACAAAAGCAGTAAAGGGCAAATTATGCTCATGCGTAACGCCGCTTACTAAATTAAAAAGTGAATATGTCCGCGTATGATAATGGGTCGTTGAAGAAGTGGAAAAAAATCCGATTTGAGTTACAAAAAAAGTTGGTTCTGGTGAACAGAAAAGATATATTCTTATTCATACAGCAAAAGGACAAACTCTATGAAAACAAGATTATTCTTACTGTTCATTCTGGCGACGGTATTCCAGTATTCTTTTTCGCAGACAACGGATTTAGCTCCCGGCGATAATCTCTATGTTGACGGGGTTCCGTCTATCCCTCAATCCATTGTTCAAGAAGTGGGACGCTATACGGAGTTCCGTTCAGCAGGCATTTCAAGCTGGCACCCGAAAAGACATGAAATGCTTATCAGCACAAGATTCGGGGACGTGCCGCAGGTTCACCTTGTGAAGTTTCCCGGCGGAGCGAGAACCCAGCTCACGTTTTTCCCGGAGCGTGTAGCCGGAGCAAGCTTCAATCCGGAGAGCGAAGATCACTTCGTCTTCAGTAAAGATATCGGCGGCGGTGAATGGTTCCAGCTGTACCGTTTTGACATTGCAACGGGCGACGTAACATTGTTAACCGACGGTAAATCCCGTAACCTGATGGGACCCTGGTCGCATGACGGAAAATGGATTGCGTACACGTCAACTCGACGAAATAACAAAGACGTAGATATCTACATCATCAACCCGTCCGATCCTTCAACGGACAAAATGCTGTTGCAATTAGAAGGCGGGGGATGGGGACCGCACGATTGGTCACCCGACGGGAAAACGCTGCTGATTGAAAATGGGATTTCTGTCAACGAATCGTATTTATATCTCGTTGATGTCGCGACGGGTGAAAAGAAACAATTTTTACCGGAAGCAAGCAGCGAGCAAGTTGCCTTCGGAGGAGTGCAGTTCAGCAAGGACGGAAAAGGTGTTTACCTTACATCCGACAATAACTCTGAATTCATGCGTTTGCAGTATGTTGAGCTTGCAACGAAAAAAGCAACCGTATTGACGGAAACAATAAACTGGGACGTCAACGGTTTTGACCTTTCTCCGGATGGGAAGAGCATTGTGTTCGTTACCAATGAAGATGGCATCAGCGTATTGCATTTGAT
>SCUC01000575.1 GCA_004322375.1 Bacteroidota bacterium | reverse complement strand
AACTGAGTTTGAAGGGGGAAGGCACCAGAGAAGAGTGGATAAAATAGACACCCCTTGAAAACCCAATCTTCAAATTTCAAATCTCAAAAAAAAATCCAACGTTGAAATTTTTGTCATTTGTTTTTTTGTGGCTTGGAATTTATTTGTATTTTGAGGTTTGATTATTAAGATTTTTCAAGTCTTGACTTAACACTGACTTACAATTACCATGAATTACCTTCCTAACAACGATCCCGAAATTTACAATTCAATTCAAAACGAGCGAAATCGCCAGAACACGAAGCTGGAGCTTATTGCCTCCGAAAATTTTGTCAGCCCGGCTGTGCTGGAAGCTCTCGGCACGGTCATGACGAATAAATATGCAGAAGGCTATCCGGGTAAACGGTACTACGGCGGGTGCGAGTTTGTTGACGTGGCAGAGAACATCGCTCGCGACCGGGCGAAGCAATTGTTCGGAGCGGAGTACGCGAATGTGCAGCCCCACTCCGGATCGCAAGCGAATATGGCTGTCTATTTTACTTTCATCAAGCCGGGAGATAAAGTGATGGGGATGAATCTTTCCCACGGCGGGCATCTCACGCATGGCTCGCCTGTCAATTTTTCCGGGCAGTTATATAACTTTGTCGCGTATGGCGTAAAGAAAGAAACCGGATTTATTGATTACGATGAAGTGGAAACTACTGCTCAAAAAGAAAAGCCGAAGATGATTACCGTCGGAGCGAGCGCGTACTCGCGCAACATTGACTACAAAGCATTCCGCCAAATCGCCGATAAAGTTGGCGCATTTCTCTTTGCTGATATAGCCCACCCCGCAGGACTGATTGCAAAAAAATTATTAAACGACCCGCTCCCCCATTGCCATGTTGTTACATCTACAACGCATAAAACACTTCGCGGACCACGCGGCGGTTTGATATTGCTCGGAAAAGACTTTGAGAATCCCTTCGGATTGAAAGCGCCGAAATCCGGCAGGACAAAAATGATGTCCGAGCTGCTCGACTCGATGGTGATCCCCGGAATTCAGGGCGGACCGCTCATGCACGTGATTGCGGCAAAAGCTGTCGGCTTTTTGGAAAATCTCCGACCGGAGTTTGAGACGTACGCAAAGCAAATCATCAACAATGCACAAGCCCTCGCAAACAAGCTGACGAGTCTCGGTTATAACATAATCTCCGGCGGAACAGATAATCACTTAATGTTGATTGACTTGCGAAATAAAAATCTCACGGGCAAAGAAGCGCAGGAAGCGTTAGACCTTGCCGGAATCACCGTCAACAAAAACGCTGTTCCCTTTGATGATAAAAGTCCCCTTATCACAAGCGGCATCCGTATCGGCACGCCCGCATTAACCACACGCGGAATGAAAGAACTTGCAATGCAAATTGTTGGAGAATTGATTGATGAGGTGTTGAGAAATATCGGCAAAACAGAAGTGTATAAATCAGTAGAAGAAAAAGTAAAATCGTTGTGCGAGGGGTTTCCGTTATACACTGAATTACAATAAAGGGTAGTTTCTCATTCCACTGGAGTGGACTGTATTAATAACTACGATATTTGAAACCGATGAATAAGTTTCGATTTGCCGGCAGCGCACGACTTACATCGTGGGCTGCTAACCACATTCACTAACAAATACCATTAGGAGGGTATAGTTATGTTACTGCTTAAAAGCATCATCATTGTTATTGTGTTCATTTCAGCTGGTACGGCTCAGACGTCTTCATTATTTAATCCGAGCGACGCACGCAGCGTTGCAATGGGTGAATCATTTGTCGCTGTGAACGACCCGCTTTCCTCGTTCATATACAATCCCGCATCCTATAACGCGAACAGCGGATTCTCTGTGCGATACTCCGCGCGAAGAGCAAATTTTTCTCAGTACGATGAAGAACATACATACTATAATGCCTCCATGAGCTACAATTCTCCTATCGGTGAATTCGGTCTCTTGTACAATCGCTATGATGAAGGAGAATATATTGCTTGGTGGGGCGAGCCGAGACGGTATTCCACTATACACCGGTATGACCATGTACTGTTGGCAAAATATTCCAATCACCTTGGAGACCATGTCAGCCTGGGGGCTTCGTGCAAAATTTATAATATAGTAGAGGCTCATCTGGACGGCGCGCCATATCCCGTGAGTGAGACAACCACGCTTCCCTTTCTTTTTGACCTTGGCACAATGTTCTCTACAGCAAATCTCTCCACGAATGAATCGGCAACGCATGGACTGACCTTCGGGGCTTCGTTGCAAAATTACGGCACCGATTTACGTTATCGGAGCGGTTTTGACGGAAAGGAGTACTTCATTAAGCTTCCGCGATATTTGCGCATGGGGCTTTCGTATGCAATTACTACGCTTCCAAACGATGCAGATGCTCCATCTCTGTTCAAAGCGCTTCTCTCTGCTGAGTCCAAGTTTCAGGTCAACTCATCATCCTCTCAGAGCGTTTTCTTTTGGGGATTAGGAGCCGAAATAACAATTTATGAATTACTCTCTCTTCGGGTCGGCGGAAAAACAAATCCATATTCAAGCCCGTATGGCGAAGAAGATGCCCTGAGAGTTCGCTATGGCGCCGGCATCAATTTCCCGTTAAATTATCTTTCGTTCGATACTCCGCTCCGGCTGACGTTCGATTACGCAGGCATTCCCATAGAAACTCCAAGTCCGTACTGGTACTCGCCCGTAAAAACTAGTGTCCTGCAAGTCTTTTCCCTCGGCTTAGAGTATCCAACAACTCTTTCAGAATGATTTTGTATATTATGAAGCAAAATCTTCAATGGATTATTATAAATTCACAAATAGTCTAAAACATATCATTCGCCCTTCACTATACAAATGAAATTTTCTAACATAATTCATGAGCGAGCAAGCAGAAGAACATAACGACGATTTCGAGCACGACACCGACGAAAAAGAGATGACCTTCCTCGACCACCTCGAGGAACTGCGCTGGCGTATCGTGAAAGCGCTCATGGGCGTTGTGGTGGGCGTTGCCGTTGCGGGCTATTTTGCCGATTGGCTCGTCATCGAAGTTGTCCTCCGTCCCGGCAAGCTGACAAATCCTCCTCTTGAGCTTATCAACACCATCCCCTACGGACAGATTACGTTTTACATGATGGTGGTCATCGTCTCCGGGCTTATTATGAGCATGCCGTGGCTCCTCTATCAAATCTGGAAATTCATTCAACCGGGCTTGATGCCGAAAGAGCAGAAATATATCTCAAGCATCGTCTTTTTTACTTCGCTCTGCTTTATGACAGGGGTGGCGTTCGCGTATTTTATCATGATGCCCTATATGCTGCAGTTCTTCGCGACTTTCGGCACCACCGATATCAGGAACATGATTTCCGTGAACGAATATATGAGCTTCGTGCTACAGCTTGTGCTGATTTCGGGCTTGATTTTTGAGCTGCCGATGGTGGCGTATTTTCTCGCCCGTTTGGGCATACTCACTCCCGCGTTTATGAGACACTACAGGAAACATGCCGTTGTCGCGATTCTCATTCTTGCCGCTGTGGTAACCCCGACTACCGACCCGGTCACAATGTCGGTTTTCTCGTTTCCAATTCTTATCTTGTATGAACTGAGCATCTGGATAGCGGGAATTGCCGTTCGGAAAAGGAACGCTTCTCAATCTATCGGGTAGCATTCATTGCTTCATAGAACAATATCTCCTGAAAAAAAATCCTAAACAAATCCTAAATCATAATGCTCAAAACAATTTGCAATCGAAAGTTTTGGATTTAGTATTTCGAATTTGTTTAGTCAAAGACCCGTAGGGATATTAGGATTTAGAAATTCGATATTATACCCCTTTAATACCTTTATTCTTTGCAGCATCTTCCTAACTTTCAGACAACAAAGATTTTTTTGAAATAATAAAATGTCATTTAGTGAAATAAAAGAACCTATCAAGCAGGAGCTTGAACAATTTGAGGAACACTTTAAAGGGGCGATACGCTCGAAGGTTCCCTTTGTGGATGTTATTGCGCGGTATATTGTTAAGCAAAAGGGAAAAAAAATTCGCCCTATCCTCGTTATGCTTACCGCGCAGGCATGTGGTGGAATCAACACGAGCACCTACCGCGGCGCATCCCTTGTCGAAATCCTCCATACCGCGACGCTCATCCATGATGACGTTGTTGATGATGCAGATACGCGCAGGGGGTTAGCCTCCATCAATGCAGTATGGAAAAATAAAATCGCCGTTCTTATGGGCGATTATATGCTGGCAAAAGGGTTGCTCCTCTCGCTTGATAACGATGATTTCCAGTTTCTGAAAATTATCTCCGATTCCGTTCGGCGGATGAGCGAAGCGGAAATTTTACAAATCAAAAAAAGCCGCGACCTCGATATTGACGAAGCGACCTACCTGAAAATTATTTCTGATAAAACGGCATCCCTCATCGCGACCTGCACGCGCATCGGCGCAGCAAGCGCGACAAAAGAGCCTGTTCTTCTTGAACGAATGAAAGAGTATGGCGAAAATTTAGGGATGGTGTTTCAAATCCGCGACGACCTGCTCGATTACACCGGAAGAAAAAGCATCACCGGCAAGCCCACGGGGTTAGACGTGAAGGAAAAGAAGCTCACGCTCCCTCTCATTCACTCGCTTGCAAAGGCTCCAAATAACCGCTCAAAGCAAGCGATTAAAATTATTAAAAACGGAGCAAGCAACAAAGAGCTGCAAGAGCTTGTGAACTTCGCTTACGAGTTTGGAGGAATTGATTATGCCACAAAGAAAGCCGAGCATTATTCTTCACTCGCCTTCAAAGCGTTAGAAGCCCTGCCAACCTCGGATGCGAAAGAAGCGCTAAGGGAATTTGTGAAGTTTGTTATGGAGAGAAGCAAATAGAGTTGGTTGACAGTTTGTTGGTTAACGGTTTGTGTGTTTCAGGTTTCACGTTTCAGGCATAAAATCAAATATGCCGCTTAATTGACAAGTAAAGTTTTAATAAAAAAAGCCGATTCCCTTTTCAAGAATCGGCTTTTTTATACTGACTACTGATTTCTGAAATACTGAGTACTAGTTACCCAACTACTCAAGTCAATCATTCCCGATAAACTTCAACCATCCGCGCGTATCGTTTCCGTTGTGAACGACGTCGAAGAATTGTCGTTGTACTTCCTTCGTTATTGGTCCCGGTTTACCTTCACCGACTTGAAATCCGTCAACAGCGCGAATCGGGGTAATCTCTGCGGCTGTGCCTGTGAAGAAAATTTCATCCGCGATGTGGAGAAGCTCGCGGGCAACCGGCGCCTCGATAACCCGGTAGCCGCTGTTGCGCAATAGCGTCATCACCGAGGAACGCGTAACGCCGGGAAGAATGCTTGCCGTCAACGGCGGAGTAAGCACGTCGCCGTTTTTAATGATGAAGATATTCTCCCCGCTTCCCTCGCTGACGAATCCCTGCACATCGAGCGCGATTCCCTCAACATAGCCCCGTTTAACCGCCTCACTTTTGATGAGCGATGCGTTGAGGTAATTTCCACCCGCTTTGGCAATAGTCGGCATAGTATTCGGAGCGGGCCTCGCCCACGAGGAGACGCAAACGTCAATCCCGTTATTCAGCGCTTCGCCGCCTAAATATGTTCCCCATTCCCAAACGGCAATCGTCACTTCAACAGGATTGTTGAGCGGGTTAACGCCAACATCGCCGTAGCCGCGATAAACAATAGGTCGTATATAGCACGCCTCCAGCTTATTTGCAACGATTGTTTCCATGATAGCATGTTCAAGTTGCTGCTTGGTGAACGGTATTTCTGCATGATAGATTTTACACGAGTCATACAGGCGCTCAAGGTGCTTTTCCAAACGGAAAATAGCGGACCCTTTTTTCGTTTTATAGCAACGAATTCCTTCAAACCAACTGGAACCGTAATGAATCACGTGGGAAAGAATGTGAATCTTTGCGTCGTTCCAGTTGACAAGAGATCCATTCATCCATATTTTATCAACTGCTTTTACCGGCATAGGTTGTTTCCTTCTTCATTAGAGTTGTTTTTCGTAGATGCGGTACGTTTTATAGAGCTCGGCATTCATCATTTCAGCAGCGCGGTTCATCATCACATTATCTTCCAGCACCCAGCTTGCCTCACCATAGTCGTAACCTAATTTTTTCGCGTGGGATGCAGTTTCATAAAACAGTACCGTTGCTGCTCCGGTTTTCTGATATTCAGGGAGAACGCCAAGCACAATAATCCGTACTTTGTTTATTAATTTTTTGTAACGATACATGCAATACAACCCGGGCAATAAATACCCCTTCTTGTTATACTTGAGCGCCATATTCAAATCGGGCAGCGAAAGCCCGAACCCGATAAGCTCTCCCTTATACTCCGCCATGATGACAAGCTCCGGCACAACTATCGGTTTAAGGTCGTTCGCCAGGGCATCAAACTCTTCATCAGTCATCGGCACGGCTCCCCAGTTGTATTGCCATGCGCCATTATATACTTTTTTAATTCTCTTGATTTCGTTTTGAAAATCGTTCATGTTGAGACTTCGAAACGTCAATCCCGTTTTTTGACGAACCAGATTTGTTACCCGTTCAAACCGTTCTGAATACACTGTCGTCTGGCGCAACAAATACGCGTACAAATCTTTCGCTTTTGCGAAGCCGGCGCGTTCGAGTAACGTAAGGTAATATTCAGGATTGTATGTCATCAAAATCGTCGGAGGAAGCTCGAAGCCATCTATTAAAAGCCCGTATTCATCATTCACGGATGGATTGGCAGGACCCCGCGCGATTGTCATGCTCCGTTCCTTCAGCCACGCCTCTGCTTCTTGTAACAACGCATCCGCAACTGCTTGTTCATTGATGGATTCAAAAAAGCCGAAAAACCCGACACGATCGTTGTGTTCTTTATTATGATTATGGTTGATGATTGCGGCAATTCTGCCGACAGGCTCCCCATTCTTTCGTGCGATAAAAAATTCCGCTTCTGCATGACGGTAGAATGGGTTCTTTTCCGTATCCATTAATTTTCTCCGATCCATAAGCAAGGGGGGAACCCAAAACTTATTATCACGGTAGATATTCCAGGGGAATTTGATAAATTCAGTCCGCTCGCGCTTCGAGCGGACTGGCTGAACACTGATGCTACTCATGGAATGAAAAGAACGGTAAATGAAAAAACGATGGGGGAACTAGAGGAACAAAAAGAGAATTGGTCAAGGTCCTTTTCCTATTCAATCAACCCTAATTTTTTTCCTACGACTTTAAAGAGTTCCAAAATTTTATCAAGATGCTCATCTTCATGGGTAGCCATGTAGCTCGTGCGCATCATTTGCATTCCCTGCGGCACACCGGGACTGATGAACGCATTGACAAACACACCATGGTCGAATAGGGATCTCCAGAACTGGAACGCAGTCATGTCATCGCCGACAATCACGGGGACAACAGCGCTCTGCCCGTCAATGACGTTGAACCCTTGTTCTTTGAAACCCTTCCGCATTTTATCCGCGTTGCGAATGAGCCGTTCGATGCGCCACGGTTCTGCTTCTAATATTTCGAGCGCAGCCAATGCCGCCGCAACTGATGCGGGAGTCGGGCTCGCGCTAAATATCAATGCCGGAGAAAGATGTTTGATGTAATTAATGACACGTTCGGTTCCAACCACAAATCCGCCCAACGATGCAAACGTTTTGCTGAACGTTCCCATCGTCATATCAACTTCATCTTCCAGGTTAAAATGACTTGCCGTGCCGCGCCCGCCCTTTCCAATCACTCCAACAGAATGGGCATCATCCACAAGGATGCGCGCATTATATTTTTTCGCAATCGGCACCAACAAATTGAGGTCAACAATCTCGCCAGTTGTGCTGAACACGCCATCTGTGACAATCAGCTTGCCGGCATGAAGCGGAAGTTTCGAGATTTGTCGTTCAAGATCGTTCATATCGTTGTGTTTATACCGGACTACTTCTCCAAACATCCCTTTTGCCATCAACGTGCCTGCTACGATGCAAGCATGATTATCTTTATCCGTGAGAATATATTCACCGCGTTGCGCTAAGGTTGGAATGATTCCCTGCGCTGTTTGATACCCTGTGCTGAACAACAAACATGCTTCTTTCCCCATGTATGCTGCGAGCCGTGCTTCCAGCTGGTAATGTAAATCGAGCGTTCCAGTCAGGTAACGAGAGCCGGAACATCCGGTTCCATATTTCTCG
>SCUC01000574.1 GCA_004322375.1 Bacteroidota bacterium | reverse complement strand
CAGGTTTTTTGAGTAATGAAAAACGCTACTACAGACAAATATATGAGAAAAATTCGCGAAGAATATACCTACCTCAAGGTCGGAACGGGCTTATAGCTCGCCTACGACTCGTAGAGTAGAGAGTCCCGACCTACGCTTTTGTTTCAGCATCAAAATTTCTCTATATTTTCTTCTCTATCAAAACTTATGAATCTGAACAACACTCTCAAAAAATACCTTAATTTTATCAAAATCGAGCATACGCTGTTTACCCTGCCATTAATTTACAGCGGCTTTATCGTCGGGATGAGGGAAACGCCTTCTATGCTGCTCGTAGCGCTTGTCCTTCTTTCGGCAACCGGAGCGCGCATCATCGCGTTCGCCCTCAACCGGATTATTGATAGAAGAATTGACGCGCGAAATCCCCGCACGCTCATCCGCGAGCTCCCCAGCGGCAAAATGAGCCTCAACGAAGCGTATGCAGTGATGGCAGTGGGCGCGATTTTGTACTTTGGCGCAGCCTACTTCATCTCTTCCTTTTGCTTGCTCATTTCTCCCATACCGCTTATCATTTTCATCGTCTATCCTTACATGAAACGGTTTACGGTGCTGGCGCATTTCGGCGTCGGGCTGGGAATGTCAATGGCGCCGCTCGGAGGATATTTTGCAGCCTCCCCCTCGTTTGAAAATATTATCCCCGCGGTATTCCTCTGTCTCTTCACAATCTTCTGGGGCGCGGGCTTCGATATCATCTACGCGACGCTCGACGAGGAATTCGATAAAAAAGAGCGGCTCTACTCTTTCGTCTCCCGGTTCGGGAAAGAGAAAGCGCTGTTCTGGTCGTCAGTGTTCCACGTCGTGGCATTCGGGTGGCTCGCGTGTCTCTTTTTCGCGACGATACGAACCTGGTATGCCGTTCCGTTTTTAACGCTGAGCGGTTTCCTCCTCTGGTTCGAGCAGCGAAAAGCATCCGATGTTGAGCTTGCATTTTTTAAGGTCAACGCGGGTTTAGGCTTCGTCGTCTTCGCGATGATTGTAACGGGAGCGATTTTCCATTGAAAATTGCCGTAGGCATAACCGGCTCCTCCGGCGCTGTGTATGCAGTGGAGTTCCTGAAACAATGCCCCCGCGATAAATTTCTTATCGTCAGCAAGTGGGGCAAGGCATTGTTAAAAGATGAAGTGAACCTTACCGAAAAGGATTTACAGCCGTACATTAAACGACAATTTTCCAACGATGATTTAACTGCGCCGCTCGCCTCCGGCACAAATACCATAGACGCGTATGTTATCATTCCCTGCTCAACCTCAACGCTCGGAAAAATCGCTTCGGGAATCGGAGATACGTTGATTACCCGCACTGCACAGGTTGCCCTGAAAGAACGGCGCAAAATGATTTTGTGCATTCGTGAAACTCCCCTTTCAACCTTATCGCTTGAACAATGCGCGAAGCTTTCTTCCTACGGAGTCACCATTATGCCGATAAGCCCGCCGTTGTATTACGTTCCCAAAACAGTTGATGAGTATGTCAATGGTTTTGTTGATAAGCTGCTTGGAGTTCTCGGAGCGAAAGAGCCGCGAGGGTGGCGAGCGGAAGAACTGGAGTGAACTTGATTTCGGATTGCGATTTTTGCAATTGCGGATTATCAAGCAGGAATAGTTTTATAAAGTTTTATCACGTGAAAAGAAAAATGTATCTGCACAGACACAACATTTGCGTTCCGTTCGAACGAGCGTTACAGGATAGTATCATATTTTAATTAAGCCAAACCCACATCGCATATCTCATAACTATTTTCAGGAACAAACGTAATTGTGTCCTTTTTTGATTTCCAATCCTACCTCCGCGCGTTAGAATCTGCCGGCGAGCTTCATCGCACACAGGTAGAAATTGACCCCGCGCTTGAGCTAACGGAAATTTCCATTCGCGCGTTACGCGAGGGGAAACCGGCTTTGCTTGTTGAGAAACCTAACGGCTCTGCTTTTCCTCTCGTTGTTAATCATTTTTCAAGCGCAAGACGCATCGAGCTGTCACTCGGCAGGCATCCCGATGAAATCGGGAGCGAGTTGATTCATTTTCTTGATCAGGTGATGCCCCCGACCTTCAAGGCAATGCTCGATAACCGACAAACACTTAAACGATTTCTCCAAGCGCGCCCGAAACATGTTTCATCAGCCATTTCACAGCAAATCATTACATCTCCCAATCTTGATGAATTGCCGATACAAACTTGTTGGCACCTCGATGGTGGACGATTCATCACCTACGGACAAATTTCTACATACGATCCGCGCGATAATAAAAGAAATATCGGCATTTACCGGATGCATGTGTTTGATAAAGAAACAACCGGGATGCACTGGCAAATTCAAAAAGGGGGCGGCTTTCATTATTTCCAGGCGGAAAAACTTGGCAAAGAGTTCGAGCTTGCTGTTGCTCTCGGCACTTCACCGGCATTAACATTTGCCACCATTGCAGCGTTACCCGAAGGAATTGACGAAGCGATGTTTGCCGGCTTTTTGCAAAACAAACGGGTTGAGTTCGCGAAAGGAAAAACCATTTCTATTCCTGTTCCCGCAAATGCGGAATTTATCCTCGAAGGAATTGTCCCTCCAAAAGAACGAAGAATGGAAGGACCTTTTGGCGACCACTTCGGGCATTATTCCGCAGCAGCGGAGTTTCCTGTTTTTCATCTGAAAGCCGTCACGCACAGAAGAAATCCAATTTATCCTGCCATCGTTGTCGGCAAGCCGCCGATGGAAGATAAATTCCTCGGCGACGCAACCCAGCAAATGCTCGCCCCGCTTGCCAGGCTCATTCATAAAGAAGTAACCGATTTGTGGGCGTACTATGAAGCGGGATTTCACAACCTTCTCGTGGTTGCAATTGAGCAGCGATACCAGAAAGAAGCGATGAAAGCCGCCCTTGGCTTGATGGGCACCGACCAGCTTTCATTAACAAAATGTATTGTAACAGTTTCCTCCGGCGTGAATGTTCGCGATTGGCACGCCGTGCTGAAAGAACTCCGCGACAACTTCGATCCCCATTTTGATTTTGTCATGATTCCCAAAGTCCCGCTCGATACGCTTGACTTTACATCGTACAAGATGAATCTCGGAAGTAAGATGATACTCGATGCGACAAGAAAACAGCGGGGAGCAAAGAGCGTTGAGCGTGGAGAAAATTTTATGTTTCATGCTTCACGTTTCAGGGAAATTGATAGAAGAATTTTAGACGCGAGCCTGATTGATGAAACTCTGTTATTGATAAAAGTTGATGGAAATATCTCCTCAGCCCCTCAGCCCCATGGCTCCTCTGCCACGAAAGGCAACGAAATACTACAAAAACTACTCAAAATGCCTGAATTACAAGGCATCAGGCTTATTGCCATTGTGAGCGAGGATGTGGACATTCACAACAAAGAGAGCTATATTTGGGGAGTATTTACCCGTTTCGATTGCGAGCGCGATGTGCTGTTTACCGAACAA
This sequence comes from Bacteroidota bacterium, assembly GCA_004322375.1. Taxonomy (GTDB): domain Bacteria; phylum Bacteroidota; class Ignavibacteria; order UBA10030; family SZUA-254; genus FW602-bin19. The sequence goes on along the minus strand of SCUC01000574.1, from coordinate 550 downwards.
AAAATGATTGGAATTTCTCCCGTGTATAGCGGCGTTATGGGTATAGATGCCACGTGGAAACCCGGCTACCCCGCCCCCCTCACCATGCCCGATGAAATAGTGAAGCGTGTGGATGAGAAATGGGGAAGATTTTGGAAGTGATTGCTTGTCATGCTGAGCTTGCGAAGCATCTCCCAAACTCTGGAAATAGTACGAACTTGAGGGTGCGGAGACCCTTCGCAGGCTCAGGGTGACAGACATTTTTTATTTTAATAAAAAAATGTAGTCTCTTAGACTAACGCCATCAAAGGTTACGTCATTCTGAATCCCGCTTTAGCGGGTGAAGAATCTCCCAAACTTAAAGATAAAACAAACCCTGAAGTTGCGGAGACCCTTCGCAAGCTCAGGGTGACAAGCATTTTTTTGTTATGAGTAGCTTCAGAAAAGAGAAACAATAAACCCATAATTATGAAGAAGATAATTTTTGATAGAAGCATATTTCACAAAGATAAATTTGAGGCTCTAAGAGAAAGTAAACTTTCTCAAAATCTACAGAGTAAGAAATTAAAAC
>SCUC01000573.1 GCA_004322375.1 Bacteroidota bacterium | reverse complement strand
AGATGCCGAGCGATTCTTTATCTCGTAACTCGGTAAATAATTTTAAAAGGTCTCCCCGCAAATCGGCATCCAATCCGGCAGTAGGCTCGTCGGCAATTAAAAAATGGGGACGCACAACCAACGCCCTTGCAATTCCTATTCTGCGTTTCTCGCCGCCGCTCAGCGTTCGGGGATATTTCTGCAACAGTTCCACTGGAAGTCCTACCTCATGGGTAACGTATTCTATCCGCTCTTTCCGTTCCTTCACTGCAAGCTCTGTATGAACAAGGAGCGGTTCTTCGACAGTATCCCAGACTTTCATTCGCGGATTAAACGGAGCGTTGACATTTTGAAAGATAAATCGAATATTCTGCCTGGCTACCGTTCGTTCAGCTTTATTCGTAGAATGAATTGGAATTGTATCGAGATATACTTCTCCTTTTGTCGGCTTGAGCATTCCACACATAATTCGAGCAAGCGTCGTTTTTCCAGAACCACTCTCACCGACCAAGCCAACTACCGTCTTGCGTTTTATTGTTAGATCCATCCCGTCCAAGACCTTATTATTGTCTTGCTTTTGAAAGATGCGGGTGCGGGAGTGAAATTCATGAGATATTTGTTCCGCTCGCAGTTCCTGGAATTCCTTGGGAATTTGTGTCATGCTGAACCTTGTTTTTGTTTATGTACCGAACGGTTTTCTACGATGTCAATTATTTTTCCTTCTTTCATCTTGATAATTCTATCCGAATGTTCCGATGCCAGCCCCACATCATGAGTAATAAAGAGAAGAGAGCATCCACGCTGTTCCTGCGCCTTGTGGAGCGCGTCTATCGTCTGTTTCGATGATCTGGGGTCAAGCGAAGTGGTGCACTCATCGGCAATGATGACTGAAGATTGCTGCGCCAAAGCCATGGCTATAACAATACGCTGAGCCATACCCCCGCTCAGCTCGTGTGGATATTTTTTCAACGCACGCGCAGGTTCACTAAAATTTAATTCAAGAAGCAGTTTCTCACTTTCCCGTTGAATATCCGCTCTTGCTACACCGCCAGCTAAAAATGCCTCTTCCACATGTTTTTTTATTGAAACATAGGGATTTAAGGCATCGTACGGATTTTGAAAAATATACGTAAACGCGTTCGGCGCGAAAGTAGAAAGATTTTTCCAATGACGTTTCTGCCACGCATCATACCGTTTTTTTACCGATCCCGGCGTTCCATTTGAGCGGCTGTATGAACAAAACTCGCTCAACCCTTCCAGCAGATTCTGTTTGTGATAAAAAATGTTTCCATCTACGATGCCGGGATAGCCGCTGACCATACCGGCTATCGAGCGAACCAGTACCGATTTTCCGCTTCCGGAGGGTCCCATAATGCCAAGCCATTCACCACTACAATGGGAGAACGTTATGTTATCATTGGGCAAGATTATTCCTGCTCTGTTTTGAAACGCAACCGTTAAATTCTCTACCTGAATTATAATGTCGTTCTTCGCCTGCATAATTTCCTAACGATTATATTCTTCATCAATATTCAAGTATCGAATTACCCCTTCACCAATCAAATAGAGAGCCGAAACCACAAGCACAAGAAATCCAGTAGAAAGAAGAAGAAGGGAAGGTTCGGTGGAATAAGCATCTTTCACATCGCCAAGCAGTTTTCCCCATCCGTCAAAATTTTCTCTTCCAAGGTATCCCATATATGCTTCCAGCAAAAAAAATCCCGACAGAGCAAACAGGACGTGGATAATAATAAGCTCTCTGCAATTGTACCACAAGATATGCTTGAGAATTATCCTCGAATCCGACAACCCTATTTCTCTAGCAGCTTCGATAAAGTCCGTTTTTTTGAGCGCAGCTATCTTGTTCATAATCGCTTGTCCTAGTCGAACGGATTCTGTCACACCGAACACTATTGCTATCACCCATAATCCCGGGCTCCCGACAATAGTAAAAATCAATATGGCAATAAGCAGCTGTGGATACGCGCTTATCGTATTCGAAGAAAGAGAGCCTAGCTTTCCGATGATTCGTTCACGGTAATATCCATTCAAAACGCCAAACATAATTCCTAACAACGAGCATAGAAGAGCGACGAGCAGTAACGGAAAACCGTACAAGGTTGCCGAGTCCAACAATTTCAAGAAAATATCTTTGCCGGTGCTTGTGCTTCCGAGGATATAATTTCTTGAACATTGTGTTTTAGCTGCTTCTTGAACTGCAACCGGAGATAATACACTGCTAAAAGCCCCTTCTTCTTCAGTCTCGGTTGACCGAAGTACGACCGTATCTTTTACACTTGTGCCTAATATGCTCGAACTGCAATACTTATCCCAAAAGTATGGCGACAACAGTCTCTCATTGTCTTTAACAGATAACGACGCCAGAGTAATAATCAAAAGAATGCAACATCCGAGAAGAGCCTGGCTTCCCACAATACGCGCTGCCGCTTTAATAGTTCTCAAGTCGCTTTTATCCCTCCTGTCGCGGGTCGAATGTAACGACGATAATTTTATTCACAACCCTTGTCAGAGCAACGAGAACCACAATAATGAGAGTAATAGCCATCATCTCAGCAAAGTGTGACTTGAGCGCGTTTTGAATAATCATATATCCCAGTCCCTTCATCCCGAACACTCGCTCAACGATAATTCCCGCCCCAATGAAAAATGGTAACTTAGCCAGCAGCGTTGAAGATAATGGGATAACAGATGCTCTTAGCACATGCTGCCACACCTTCGCCTTTCGGGCTCGCGAAGCGAGGATATAAGGTTCGCTCAATATTCGTCCCAGCTCGTGCCGAAACACTTTCGTCAGCTCGCCTGCAACTCCGCTGCCAATACCCAGAACGCACCCCGCGACAATAAATGCGGGCACATTCCCGATAAATGTGCGCTTTGAATCAACGATAAAAGTGTTGGCATCATGCTTTAACAATTCGTAGAACATAATAGCGATAATAAATACAGGAACTGCCCCGGAAAAATACAACAATTTTTCTAGAATAAATGATGAAACCGCTTTAGAGTGATGAACAATCCAGAGAGAACAGCATAATGCTATGAGCAAAGAAACCACTAATGCTACAGAAACGATAACAAGTGTAAATGCCGTAGCCGGCTTAAGCTCTGTTGTATAAAAATCTTCGCTATTTCCCGAACTCCATGCCCATTCTCCATGAAGAATTGCTCCACACCAGTCCGTGTACGCAGAAAGTACACCGGGATACTCATTGAGCCCGAGTTCTTCTTTCTGTTCATCTGTTGTTCCGAAAAAAGCAATCACAAACAGCAACAGTGTGCATAGCAACACAAGAAGTAGCGCCTCGAACGCTTCTCCTAGAACAGCAACTCCAATGTTCCTCACTTCTTTACCACCCCCCACTCATAAATATTATCAAAATAATTATACGGGTTGATGCCGACATTCGATAGACGACGCACATCGTAGGCGGAAACTTGCTTTAGGGTCCAAAGAAAAATGTAGGGACGCTCGTTTGCTATTTTTTTATGAATCGCCTTTCCTGTGTCTTTTCTCTTGTCGCTGTTTACTTCTTTCTGAAATTGGGAAAAGAGACTATCAACCTCAGTATTACTGTACTTGATATAATTATATTTACCTCCCGTTACAAACATCTCAGCAGGATTGGCGTAAATATCACCGAAAATCCATTTGCCGAATGCCATATCGAAGCTGCGTTTTCTATAAACAGAATCGCGCCATTGCGCGTTTGGATAATGCTCCAGCATTACTTCGATTCCTATATTTCTAAAGCTTCCTGAAATAATATTACAAACATTTTCATACGATTTATATAATGAGCCGCTCTCGAGAGGAAACAGGAGCCGTAATTTAATCGGGTTGCCCTTAAATTCGAACATGCCGTTTCCATCGTTGTCTGTAATGCCCTTATCCTTTAACGAACGCAGCAATGTTTTAGCTTGAGTGGCGTCGTAAGGGTCTTGTGGCACTTTCCAATTCCAATAATTACTTGCATTTGGAAACGGTCCGGTGGCTGAATCACACTGATTTAAGTACGTGTCAGACCTCACGCGTTTTCTATCTATCGCCAACGAAAGCGCTTTTCGAAATTCCGGAATTTTGAAAATGTCCCGGTCAAAGTTAAGCCCTAAATAGTAATAATTTAAAGGGGCAAAGGCGATTGTTTGGTAACGATCGCTTTGTCCGGCGATGTCA
>SCUC01000572.1 GCA_004322375.1 Bacteroidota bacterium | reverse complement strand
GGGAAACCAAATAACCAATGATAACCCACCAATACCGTCTCACCGCAGCCGCTCGCCCTGTGGCATCCTGAACCATTATTCCTGAAACTTTAAATTGTTTGTTTCTCATCAAACAGTATCTTATTTTCAATTGGTCTATCATTAAATCAGGTTAATAATATCAAAAAGGTTAAACCGCCATGAAATCAAGATATTTGTTCTGCATCATCCTTTTCGCCATAACCTCCTATCATGCTTGGAGCCAAACAAAAGTATGGTACAACGAAGACTTCAACGATAATTCCAGGAAATGGTTTATCACCGATAACGAAGACTCAAAAACCACTATCGAAAATAGCGCCTACCAAATTCAGCTAAAAAATAAAGATGCCGGTTCGTGGTCATACTACAGCGCCTCGATTTTTATTGACCCGAACAAGGATTATATCATCGAGTCCAATATGACACAGAACGATGGGCTTGATAATTATGCTTACTCTTTAATTTTCGGAGTGAAAGATTATCAGAACCATTACGGAATAGGAATTACGACAACCGGGTACTACAAAGTATTCAAACGTGATAATGGCGAATATTCCAACATCAAAGATTTTGAACAAATCACGGGCATTAATCCTATGGGTTCTCCCAACAGGGTAACAATCGCTAAAAAGCAGGGGCGCTGGCGGTTTTCCGTTAATGGGACCGAGGTTTATTCAATGAACGCCCTCCCATTTTTTGGCTCGTCTATCGGCTGGTGCGTTGACAATCAAATGACAATCGCTGTTGATAACCTCATCATCAAGCAAGAAAACGAAATCAATCTCATACCCAATCTCGTAACCGGATATAAAAAAATTAACCTCGGGACGAATATCAATACGGAATATTCGGAAAAGCTCCCCGTTATTTCTCCCGATGGAAACACGTTGTGGTATTCCATTCAAGGAGACCCGGATAACTCAGGCGGAAAAGAAGATGGCGACGAAATACATGTTGCAACTTCAGTCAACGATACGGAGTGGACAATGCGCTCGCGCATGGGTGAACCGTTAAACAATACTGCCCCGAACTATGTTATCTCTGTTACGCCGGATAACAACACCTTGCTGCTTGCAAACACTTATGATGAAGATGGCGGACCGGGTGGTGCAGGTTTTTCTATGTCGTATCGCACGGAAGACGGTTGGACTGTTCCTGAAGATGTTAACATGAAGAACTACAGCAACAAAGCGAAGAATGTGGAATCGTGCCTCTCCCCTGATAGAAAAGTTATTATTACCGCTATTGAACGCGATGATACATACGGAGATAGAGACCTCTATGCAAGCTTTTTACAGCCCGACGGAACATGGGGAGAACCAAAAAACCTTGGCGGCGACATCAACACGTTTGGAACGGAAATGTCCCCCTTTCTTGCCGCCGATGGAAAAACTCTATATTTTTCTTCTGATGGAAGACCCGGTTATGGGAATAATGATATTTTTGTAACGCGCCGTCAGGATGATAGCTGGATGGTATGGTCAGAGCCTCAAAATATGGGTCCTGATGTAAATTCTTATGCCTGGGATGCTTATTATACGCTTGATGCGTCGGGAAAATGGGCGTATTTAAGTTCACAGGATAATTCTCTCGGCAGCGGCGATCTCTTCCGCATACGAGTTGCCGAAACAGCGAAGCCACAGCCTGTGGTGCTTATCTATGGAAAGGTTCTTAACAGCAAAACCAAAGAACCGCTCTCAGCAAGCATTACCTATCGCGATTTGAAGACCGATACGGTGAAAGGATTTGCAAGCTCAAATCCTTCCGATGGAAGCTATAAAATTATCCTTCCCATTGGAAACCTCTATAGTTTTCTTGCTGCAAAAGCAGGCTTCATCTCGGTAAGCGATAATTTCGATGTAACGACGCTTGATACGTATAAAGAAATCGAACGCGACCTGTTCCTCACTCCCATTGAAGTCGGCGTTCGCGTAAGATTAAATAACATCTTTTTCGATTTCGGGAAAGCCACCCTGCGCGACGAATCGTTCCCTGAACTAAACCGCGTTGTTACAATGCTAAATGATAACGGAAGCATGGTGATTGAAATCGGTGGACACACCGATAACGTAGGAGGAGACGAAGCGAATCTGAAACTCTCTCAGGAGAGAGCTGCTTCTGTCCGAACATACATCCTGGGCAAAGGAATACCTGCCGATCGTGTTACCTCGCGAGGCTATGGAGAAACCATGCCCCAAACCACGAATGACACCGAAGAAGGAAAACAGCTCAATCGGCGTGTGGAGTTTACTATTGTGAAGGAATAATAATTCAAGGTGTTAGCTCTTAGGTGATAGGTAATAGGAATGTCTTTCCTGATGAACGAGAAATTATCATTAGAAACCGAATGCCTAAGGACGAATGACCAATAACGAATGACAGATAACCAATAATTGATGACCGATGACAAATTAAAATTCCGACTCTCTGATTACACCCTCCCCTCTGTAGCCGTTTTAATAGGCGCGAACCTCATACCGCTTTATGGGGTGATATTCCATGGATGGGAGATCTTCCCGGTAATTTTTTTGTATTGGTTTGAAAATGTTATTGTTGGCGCGTTTAATATCCTGAAGCTGCTCACAGTTCAACCAAAAGATATTGCAGCATGGGTTGGAAAATTATTCATGATACCATTCTTTTGCTTTCATTATGGGTTGTTTACAGGCGCGCATGGATGGTTTATTTTCTCTCTCTTTGGAGATATAAAAATAAAAGGAGCGGAATTTCCTACTCCTCAATTGGTCTTTGACACGATATCCCGCTTCGACCTTCTCTACGTCTGCCTTGGACTGATTGCCAGTCACGGATTTTCATTCGTTGTCAATTATATCAGGAACGGCGAGTACCAACGTGCAACAGTGAATCAACTGTTCTTCCAGCCTTACGGCAGGATTGTCATCTTACACCTCACAATTTTGTTAGGAGGATTTTTAGCCGACGTACTGCACTCACCGACAGTAGCACTCATTTTTTTGATTATTCTGAAAATCAGCGTTGATGCCTGGTCGCATCTGCGGGAAAGGAAAAAGTTTGCTACCGTTAAAAATCCACCCTCACAGCAACCCCAAAATCATGGTCTGTGGTAGTGAAATTGTTAGCAACATCATTTCGATAAATTATTTGGTACCTCGCATCGAAAAATAATTCGTTAATCAATTCATACGTAATTACTGCCTGCCCGATGGAAGTATTGACTCTATTTCCTTCAAGAAAGCTATATTCCTGAGGGTCAGTATCGAGATGAGGAATCAAATAATCTCCGCCAACATTCTTTAACAAGCCGCCTACCGGGTCATAGACGTTTTCTCCCTCCCTCTGTATTTCAAACCGGAATGAAGATGTAAGCCGGTGTGCCGGTTGGTAGTCGAACCGAAAAAACCAGCTATCGGAATTCGGTCCTATATGATGGCTGAGAATCCGATAAAAGCTGCCATAATCATTATCCCGCGAACGCTCGTGAGAAAATGTAAATGGATTTACGCGCGTATATTCAACTGCAACTGTTGTGTTAAAAAGGTCAAACGGGTCAACAACCATCGCTCCAAGCTGAAATGCGAATTTATTTTGGTATGAGCTTGTTCCTAACTTTGGAAAATTCAAATCGTCGAGAAGTAAGGTCGCTTGTA
>SCUC01000571.1 GCA_004322375.1 Bacteroidota bacterium | reverse complement strand
GCTCTTCCGATCTTAAGCGTTTGAATATCGGAGGTGATGTTTCTAAACCCGGCGCGAATATCCACGGTTCCGGTGATGCGCAGGCTGATTTTGTTCTTGCCGAAGATGCTGAAAATCGGGTTTGCGGGGACGGGAATTTCAATGTTCGTGAAGGAGCCGAACAAGCTTCCCAACCCGTCGTTACGGTCTGATAAATTATAGGCGTAGGTCATTGTCCGCCAGTTATTCAACCGTTCGTACTCGATTCTCTGGCGCACATATTCTTCGAGGCTTAACGTTACGGGAACTTTGATATCTAAGCCGTTCACCTGTTCGGTAATGGTGACAAACTGTCCGAGCGAATCCATGACGATTTCACGCTTGAACGCGGGCGAGCTGGCATCGAGATAAAGCGACGAAGAATACCTAGGAAAAACATCCACTCCGGCGTTATCGGCGCGGTGATGCCTGTGCTGCTGCATCCGCCATGTGGAATCGAGGAACACGACGTACGACGAGTCTGTTTTTGTCGTATCGCCCGCGAGGGCGCGCCGGGCGGCTACCAGCGAATCCGTGAGAACATCGTCTTCCAGCTGCGGCGCTCCTTCCTCCACATTCGTTGTGTCTTCTTCGACCTGCTCTTCATCTACCGGCTCCTCTTCCGCTTCTGTCGTGTCGGCTTCTTCTTCCTCAAGCGTATCGGGAGGGGAGGGCTGCGGCGGCAGGGTATCGGGTTGCGCTGCCGGCGCTTGCAGTGAGTCTTGCTTTGGAGGAGCTTTCGGTATTGTATCCTGCGTGCTCGATGGGATAGTATCGCGGGAGCTCTGTTGTAAAGAGTCCTGCTGTTGCAGCGTATCGTTCCGGACGAGGTCTGTATCCGGTGGAGCGGAAAAGGAAAATGTTGAAAAAAGGTGAGGAGCGTTTCCCAAGCCTGCGTGTGCGACGCTGAGAGGTTCCGGGGAAGAATCGAGAACGCGCGCAGCAAGGAGCGCGAAGAACCACACTACCCCGCCCGCGAGAAGCGCGCGCGACACGAGCAAATTCTTCAGAGAAAGAAATAGAATGGGCGCGCTGCGGCGTATAGACGCTCCGCCGCGCGACGGCGAACTCCAAGGCACGTTGATTGTTTCGATCCTGTTATGGTCAATGAATTAGTGGTTGCAATGCTGCGCCAGCGGGGCGTTGCGCGTTTCTCGCGGCGGGAATACGCCGGTGCGCGCCCTACGACGGGACGCCGCTTTGCATAGTGTAACTGTTACCAAGAACCGATGTCAACGTTCCTTTCTGTGTTCAGCGATGTAAGAGAAAAAGCGGTTTATCTGCGAGCGGAAGCCGCAATGCTATTAGGCTTCTCTCAACTGTAATGAAAAAATAGGAAAAAGGTCTGTCATTAGCAAGAAACAATAGCATGGCGTATAGGTAACAGCAAAAATGGGAATAAAGTTGCCGAAAACAGTCTGAATCACCAATTAAAATGATTACGCGGATGGCACGGAATAATTGTCAGAATCACCGATTATACGGATTACTCAGATTGCACTCAGGGCGCTTAACCATCCGTGAAATCCTTAAATCCGTAGCAATCCGTGATTGCAACTTCTCCCCTCTCCATTCGTACTTAAAAGAAGGAAAATTCCTCTATTATATATATGAAACAAATATCAGTATCCCGTACATCTATCCTCGGCGCAGCTATTGCGCTTTGCTTGCTTCTTGTTTGGCAAGAGGGGAACGCCGGCAAACGTGTTCTTATCCAGCTGAGAGATTTTACAACAGTCGAAGTGAAGGGCGCGGGACTAACTCTTCCTCACCGAACCACAGTGTATATCAACGCTCTCGGCGGCGGCAAGAAAAAAGATAGAGATGTTGACCGTTCGGATTTGTTTGCCTACGGCTGGATAATCAACGCGAACACCCGAGAACGCGTCTGGCTGATGACTTACGAGAACACCAACGCGCAGGATAAAGACCGCGAGTTCGATGGCTCGATTGAGCTGCCGGCGGGAAGCTATGAGGTGTATTTTGTCGCGTACGGGTTCCAAGGGAAATCGGGCATGGGAACGATCGAAATGAATATTGACCGTCGTGAAAAGCCGTCAAAGAAAAAAGCCGAGAAAGAATGGGGACCCTTCTCCTGGTTCTACGGATTCTTCACGGAGGATTTCTATGCTGAGTGGGAGAAACGCGCGAAGCAATGGGGCATTGATATTTCACTTTCCGACGGGACAGTAGATGAAACGACATTTAACGTGCCGCAGGATATACCGCATACGTTTTTCAAGGTGGTGAAGCAGGGGGAAAATGATCACGTGAAGCAAGGCTTTACGCTTGCCAAGCCGGTGACGATTCGAGTGTACGCGCTGGGCGAAGGAACCGGCAATGACGAGTTTGCAGATTACGGTTGGATTGTTGATTCGCGAACAGGAAAACGCGTGTGGGAATTGAACGGCGGGTTCGGGGGCTATGCCGGCGGCGCGCGTAAAAATAAAAAAGCGGATGAAACAATTTCTCTTCCCGCGGGAGAATACGTCTTGACCTATGTTACGGATGATTCTCATTCGTTTGCAGATTGGAATGACGCGCCTCCCGATGACCCGTTCAATTACGGCATTACGCTTGCAACTACTTCCGATAGCGATAAAACCGCAATCAAGCTGACCGACGCGCCTGAATTTAAAAATGTCATAGCGGAGCTTACCCGCATCGGCAACGATGAAACGAGGGATGTCTCGTTCACGCTCAAGCAGGAAACAGAGCTTCGCGTCTACGCGCTGGGCGAACGCTCGCTTTCTAACCGCGACATGGCTGATTATGGCTGGATTATCAATGCGCGAACGCGCGAAAAAGTTTGGACGATGGAAGAGGCGCACTCCGAACATGCCGGCGGCGCGTCAAAAAACAGGATGGTGGACGAGGTGATAACATTGCCGAAAGGAACGTACACCATGTTCTACAAGACAGATGATTCTCATGCGTACCGCGACTGGAACTCGAGCCCCCCGGTTGACCAAAAGCATTGGGGTATTACCGTGATGGGAGCGGGAGAGGGGTTTAACGAATCTGTCGTTGAAAAGAACGTTTCACCAAAACGAGCAGGGCTGATTGTTCAAATAACTCAGGTACGCGATGACGCAGACAAGCGGGAGTATTTTAAAATTGACAAACCCGCGCGTGTCCGGATTTACTCTCTCGGCGAAGGACAAAATCGCCAGATGTATGATTACGGGTGGATAGAGAATGCGCGAACCCATGAAGTGGTGTGGGAAATGACGTACGGCATGACGTTCCATGCGGGCGGGGCGCGAAAGAACAGGATGGTGAATACAACCATAACGCTCGAAAAAGGAGAATACCTGCTGCGGTATGTCTCGGACGATTCTCATTCCTATAACGATTGGAACACGGATGCTCCGGATGACCCGACAATGTGGGGAATTACAGTGTATAAGGATGATGAGTGAGCTGCCCGATTCTTGATATGAGATGTGCGATGTGTGATATGAGCGGTGAGCAGTGAGTGTAGAGCAGAGAGCAAAGAACGAAAAAAAAACTTATAAACTGTAAACAGAAGACAGTAAACAGAAAATAGGAAACTAAACAAATATCACAAGGCATAATGCTATGAAAAAGGTTACACTTTCACTGATGATGCTCGTTCTTTTTTCATTCGCGCCGGTCGCGTTATTTGCGCAAGGAGAAAAGGATGATGAGTACGATTCCATGATAGAGTCTGTCGTGGATGAAGCGTTTATGAGATTTGATGAAAAGTATAATACCTACATCTTTACCGAGGAACCGCCTGAGTACGAGGATGAAGACTGGTATAACTGGCAGTACGATTTAAAGCACAAACGGCGGTTGCGATTGTACAGCTCGACTCTTCACGCGGGGCATAACGATTCGCGCTTGCTTCAATCTGCCGGAAGCCACTATCCGTGGGAATTCAATAACGAAAATGTGATTGTGCGGTACAACCGGGTAGAAGCGCTCTTTCTCGGCTTGAATTACCCGAACGAATATTCATGGGATGAACGCTCGATTTCCCTCTTCGGTTCGGCGGGATACGGTTTCGCAACTCACCGATGGCGATACAGCGGGGGGCTTTCGCAGCAATTCGGGATGGGGAGAACGCTGATTGAAATCGGGGCGGAAGGTCATAGCCTTACCGACACGAAAGACCAATGGATTGTGGACGAATCGGAAAACACGTTAGCCGCGTTTTTCCTCCGGGATGATTATCGCGATTATTTCGGAAGGGAAGGCGTATCCGGCTGGGCGGGTTTCTATGGAAGATGGAATACCACCGATTTGCAGCTGCGTGCGGCATATCTCAATGACGAGTACCAATCGTTGGAGTGGAAAACAAACTGGTCGGTGTTTGGCGGCGATAAGCTGTTTCGCGACAACCCTCCCGTATGGGAAGGGAGAATGAGAAGCGCGCTCGTAACGTTCGATGTTCACCAGGAAACGCAGCGAAGATATTTAATAAGCGGGTGGAAATTTGCCGTGAGCGCGGAGCAAGCGGGAAAATCCTTCGGAGGCGATTTCGAGTTCAACAGATATACGGTTGATCTTATCCGCTACCAACCCTTAAGCAAATATGAGAACCTCAACTTTCGCCTGCGCGCAGGTTCGGCGACAGGCGACGTTCCCCCGCAAAAATGGTTCGAGCTTGGCGGCATCAGCACGCTCCCCGCGTTCGGCTATAAGGAATTTCCCGGCAACCGTATCGCGCTCTTCAATGCGGAGTATCTCCTCAACGGGAAAATTTTCGACGACGTTGACCTCTTTCCCTCGTGGCTGCTGCGGAATACTAATCTCATTCTTTTCTATGACGCGGGATATGCCGCAATGGTTCCGGGCGACGAGCAGTTTTCGAAAGGATTTGAAAACTTGACAGCGCAAACAATAAAGTCGGATTGGGGCGTCGGCATAGGCTCGCGCGATGCGAAATTTCGTCTCGGGTTTGCATGGCGCACCGATATTGCTGAACCGGTGCATGTCTTCTTACGGTTGAACAGACCGTTTTGAGCTGGCTTACAGCTCTCAGGGTGAGTGGGGAGTAGCGGGTAGCTAGTGGTGAGTAGCCGGTAACAGGTAATTTAGAATAATTTGTTTTAAGAACGGGCATCATTGAACAGATGATGCCCGCTCTTTTTTAGGTAGAAAGGGAGATTTTTGTTTTCGTTATCGAAGTTATGAACCGATGTTACGCAACAACGTCGTTCGATGTGAAAAATTCTAATATCGAAATCCTAATCCCTACGGTCTTTGACTAAACAAATTTGAAATTAATAACTAAGGCAGCTGTTTTCAGATGAATTGGAACGTTTTGAACATTAAAAATTTGAATTTGTTTAGAGTTTCGATATTCGGATTTAGAATTTTTTTCCCTCAGATCACCTGCTTGCCTTACTTTAGGTATGAATTTTGATTGAACGAATTATTATCTTGATTTTCCCCCATTTATCACTTACCTTTAGAAGGAATTCTATTGTTCATGATATCTTCAAAATACATATTGTGGGTCGGAATCATCCTTACGGTAGTGATTGGGCTTGTAAGCTGGTACACCGGACCGGATATATCATTAAAGCTCTATAATTTGCTGCTGATAGGCGCAGTAACATGGTATGTCGGGCGCAATGAGGGAATAATTGTTGCATTGGTTGCGATTACAATGTGGATTCTAAATCTTGTCGCATGGGATGAGTTTTCACTGTTGTTGGATATTTGGGGAACGCTGGAAAGGGCAGTCCTATTTGCCGCGACCGTGCTTGTACTGGAGTACATTCATAGCCGGTATGAAGTGAAGCTGCAACGCGCCGAAGAACGGTACTCGAAAATCGTTGAGAGCGCAATCGAGGGTATTGTTGCAGTGAACGAGCAAAACACGGTTCTCTTCACAAATGCACGCGCATCGGAATTGTTAGGGTATCCTTCTGAAAAGCTGCAAGGGATAAACTTGCTGGTTCTTGCGCGAGACGAGCCGTCGCGGTTGTTGCTGCATCGTATGGCGACGGACGTTGAACATACCTATTGTCCCTGCGAAGTCCAGCTTTCGCGTATGGATGGCTCCTCATTATGGTCGCTCATTAGCGCAACTTCTCCCCATCTGCATGTGAAGAACACGAAAGAAACGGTGCTGCTGTTGACCGATATTACAGAACGAAAAAAAACTGAAGAGGAATTGCAGCGTCGCTACGAGCAAATCTCGGCGATGCAAAGGCTCTCCTTCGGTCTGGCTCAATCGCTTCATCTTGACCAGCGGTTGCTCAATGCGTTGCGAGTCGTTCTTGAGGTGACAAAGTTTGACGCAGGACTTATTTACCTTGTTGATGAAACACAGGGCGACCTTGTCGTTCAATTCAGCTACGGGTTATCGTACGAGTTTATCGAACGTGTGCGCCGATGGGCGGTTGGAAAAGGGAACACCGGCAAAGCGGTAGAATCCGGGAAAGCGATTTTTATCCAGGATGCTGAATATGACGCGATTTTTGATCAAGGACTTCGCTCCATCGAAAACATTCACGGTTTTGCGACCATACCGCTCTTTTCAAAGGACCGCGTGCTGGGAGTGTTGAGCATCGTGCATCGAACGCCGTATGTCTTTTCTGAAGAGCTGCAGCTCATGTTGCAGGCGTTTGGAAAGCAGATTGGGTTCGCGATAGAAAACGCGCGGCTCTACGAAGCGGCGCGTGTGCGGGAACGGGAATTGAGAGAAATGTCTCTGGCGATGGTGCGGCTGCAGGAAGAAGAACGAAAACGTTTTGCGAGGGAAATCCACGATGGGCTGAGCCAGGTATTAACCGTGTTAAAAATCAATACCGAATTGACAACAACAAATTTTGACACAGATAGAGAGAAGGCAGCAGCCTATCTCCAGGAGGTCCGGATTCTTGCCAACGAAGCGGAGAATGAAGCAAAGCGGCTCGCCAACGATCTGAGACCTGCGATCCTTGATGATTTCGGATTGAAGGCGGCGATCAAGCTGCATGCAACGAACTTCGAGCGCCGCACCGGGATTTCGGTTGACCTGCACCTTCCTTTTTACGAAATCCGGTTTGACCCGATGATTGAAACGAGCATGTACCGAATCGTTCAA
>SCUC01000570.1 GCA_004322375.1 Bacteroidota bacterium | reverse complement strand
CTCCCATCCTTGTTGATGCCGGCGACCTGCATACGTATGTAGGATTAAAAGAAATTGATGGGAAGGGAAAAACCGTTTCTTCTTCTCTCTTAAAGCTCGGGAAGCCGTTTGATTGGGTTGGTTTAGGTTTTGCATAATTAGCCAACAATGTCATTGCTTCCCATTATCATAATTGCTATACTGTGGAGAACGAGATGAGATGTCGTATCCACATAAGTTACCGGTTGCCGGGGTATTTCTTCAAGCTCGTGTGCCTGATAGTCACCCTTAGTATCCGGACGGAGGTTTACCTATCCCATCATAGAAACCAAAAAACGAGACGACTATGATAAAACGATTCAACCTGCAAAACGGCTGCCTGGTCCCTGCAGAATCGGATGATGGCACGATTCATTTGTATATTAGTCCGGATACGTCTGAACGGGACTACTTCCGCAACACCCTGAAGATTGACGACCACACCCTTTCCTCAACACTCGACCCGGATGAAGTTTCGCGCATCGAGATAAATCCTGAAAATACCTTGCTCATCTGGAAACGACCGACGAATTATTCCGGCGGGGATACCTTCTATTTCAATGTCGCTTCTATCGGGATGTTTCTTTTTCCCGAGCGACTCATTATCATCGCCAACGACGATGTCCAGCTCCCAACGAGCGGAGGAAGGCAAACCCCTTCGCTCCAAACGCCGATGGATTTTATGCTCACGCTCTTATTCACCACAATCCATCATTACTTAGAGCATCTGAAAGTCATCAAGATGATTGCGAGGGACTTGCAGCAAAAAATCAACACCTCGATGGAGAACAAGCACCTTATCCAGATGTTTAACCTGAGCGAAAGCCTGATTTATTACCTCAACGGTATTAACGGCAACGGGGTGGTTCTCACGCGGCTGCGCAATCATGCTGAGAAGGCGGGATACTCTGCAAACGTCATAGCATTTCTTGATGACCTTATCATTGAAAACAACCAGTGCTACAAGCAAGCGGAAATTTATTCAACCGTCTTTTCCGGTCTGATGGACGCGAGGGGAAGCCTTGTCAACAATAATATGAGCTTGCTGCTCAAGAATCTTACCATCATCAATATCGTGTTTCTCCCGTTGAACCTTTTGGCAAGCATCGGGGGAATGTCGGAGTTCAGCATGATGACGCAGCATATAGATTGGAGGATTTCGTACAGCCTGTTCCTCATCGCGATGGTGGTCATTGGATGGCTAACGGCTATCGTACTACAAAAATTAAATTTTGGGTTCGGCGTTGTTCGTACGTCCAAACGTAAGAAAAAGCATCACGGGGCGGTGGCTAAACACCCATCTTCATGAGGAAGGCTTTGAATGTAATTTACCTACCCAGAGCATCCGGGCAATACAATGTTATCCCCTTCGCCAAGGCAAGCATTGTATCCGGGCTTGCTATTGCCTGAATATGAAGTCGTTGCGCAACCGCCGCGAGCAACGCGTTATTGAAGAGAAGTCCCGCCTCCTGTTGGATTTGCATAGCTGTGAAAAAATCTTCTGCATAAATAGGTTCAATTGTTCAAGAATAATCGAGAAATATCTAGCAAGATTGTAATGTATTGATATAAAATAGTATAGAGGTTTTTCATTAAAGAGGCTTTATGTATCTCAGTTTCACCGAACACTTGGGAGGGGAGTAATCCTAAGAATTATTCTCCCCGGCTCGCTTACCTTCACCCAATATCCACGAAATGAATACAACGTATCGGACACCGAATACCCGCCGGGGTTATCAAAGCTAAAGTAGAGTGAACTGACAATCCCTTCAGGAATGGACTGAATAGATGAAACTGCTATTGATTGTGAAAGAGTACCGATGAGATTCCATGAACAACCGACTTCTATGGTATCGAGGGTTCTTGCTTTTCCCGTTACGTTTATCGGAGAAGCCGATGGCAGCTTTACCCAAAATCCTCTTCCCGCAATCATGGTATCCCTGCTTTCATATCCGTTCGCGCAAGCGAATTCAAATAAACGTGATGAACCTGGAGGAAATACCTCATCGGTTCTAAGCTCTTCTTCAACCGGGAGAGAGACGATATTCCATCCTGCATTCAGAGCGCCGGTTAAGGTAATAACCGGTTCATACAGCAGTGAATCAACATCGTTTCGTATTTCCGGCAGCATTGTGTAGAGGCTTTCCCCCGGGCACTCCGTAGCGCAGCCGTCTCGATGTCCGGTAATGTTGTGAATGGTCAGTTCCGTCGGAGCGTGGTAAGAAATTGCATTCGGGTCAATCGAGCGTTCACTTGCTTTCCAGGCTAAGATACTTTCCAGCCTTGCAATTGCGTTTGAGGTAGGAGGAATCGAGCTAAACGTTCCGAGTATCCCGATGCCCATGGTTTGCTCGTTGTTGTTGACGCCGTTCGGATCATCAGTAACACCGCAAAAATGTCCGCCGCGAACATCTGCAATGGAATCATCAAGCCAAGCGCGCCCTTGATAGATAAAACCGTCGGGGTCAACAAGCCAGTTGTAACCAATATCTCCCCAATCGAGTGTGTTTGCATGATATACCCAGATAGAGCGAACAACTGCCGCCCAATCCGTCGCGCTATTTGAAGTCGCCGTATGGTGAACAATAAGATGCGTTACGTT
Source organism: Bacteroidota bacterium (assembly GCA_004322375.1). Lineage (GTDB taxonomy): Bacteria > Bacteroidota > Ignavibacteria > UBA10030 > SZUA-254 > FW602-bin19. The sequence goes on along the minus strand of SCUC01000570.1, from coordinate 400 downwards.
TGTTTGCAGCGGGTTCCAGCGCGGCGATGATTGTCCTTCAGGACAGCCCCAGCTAACGCGGGAGATAAATTCAGGCGGAATATCGAAAGCAATTCTTTTCTTGTGAACAGTTTCTTTTCGATGACGCAGCTCCGGCGATGATTCTCCCGGACTGATAAACGCGATGCGAAGGTTTTTCAGCACGATATCCGCGCTTGTTAGCTCAACCACTATTTGAATTTGTTTCGCATCTTCTGGAAGGATTTGTAAAGCGTAAGCGACTTTTCCCATTTGCGCATCATGTTCTTCACGTGGAAGTTGTTGCCAATCGCTCCATTCATTGCTTTCGTTAGAATATCGGAGTTGAATGTTCATCGCACCGTTCTCAAAATTTTCAAGTTCAGCAACAATTCCCACGGCA
>SCUC01000569.1 GCA_004322375.1 Bacteroidota bacterium | reverse complement strand
ATACATATTTATTTTGTAGCTACTGTTTTTGCGCTCACTGCCCTGGTTTTCTATATCACATTGTATCTATAAATCTACGTAGTTATTTTACATTCTGAATAAAGGGCAGTTCCAAAAACTCAATTGGATTGTCATTTCGAGGAATTCAAGCGGGAATCTCCACTCAGGGTTTCAAGATTCCGAAAGAAATGTTCGGGAATGGTCGGGAGAGAGTTTGACATAGCCTTCTGATACAAAAACTAGTGTTTCCAAAATAGATTCTATATACACTTTGTTCCTGTAAAAACTTTATAGACAATAATTATGTAAATACATATATATTTATTCTATATACATTTTGTTTCTGTAAAAACCTTATAAAATCTAAATTTAAGCCATTATTATGAAAAAACAACTAACTGCTAACGATTTTCTATATTTTTTTTCACACCCTTTTGTTTATAGAATACCTTCTCCATCTTCTTTGTCCTTTGCAAAAAAGAATATTCTCTGATGTCATCCTATAAAGCAACGCTTGAATTTTCCTTATAGCAATTTCGCTTCCTATTCGAGAATGAATTTCGCTTAAAGAACTATTCGGATACATAGATATATCTTCAATAATAAGTTCTTTGAGACGGTGAGGCTCTATTTTCTTAAGGCTCGTTTTGCTGATAAATTTTGAATTTCGAAGAAATGTCGGATTGACGAAATATTCCGTGCCTTTCGTTTTGCCTTTAGCTTTGATAATATCAAAATCGAGTAATCTACCTAACCAATCACGAATTGCATTTGGTTGATGTAAATTTAGTGTTTTTGAAAATTCAATCGCTGATAATGTGATGTTCTGGGCAATCAAACCTAAGCAAATAATTTCTTTCTGTCGAAGACTAAATTGTTCGGTAGCTCGATTGACCAATGATATCACATCATTTCTTAAAATTTGACTTTTAATCGCAACAGATACTCTATCCTCTCCTTCGCTTATTATAGGTAGGTGTTTTCCATGGGTAAGAAGAATCTCATAGATGGAGTCGTAACCTGTTCCCTCTCGTTCCATTAGCTTAAGGTCATAAAATATTTTTGCCAAATGATCATTTCGTCTCGTTGTTTTGTGAAGAATATTCTGTGGAGTCACGCCAACGGGAAGCAAACCAGGATTATGCACTTCCATCCTGTCTGGAAACAAATTAATGAAAATATCGCCCCGGGTTGTGTACGGACGATGCACAAGAGCATTCACTACAAGCTCTCGAATAACCTCCTCTTCATAATTAGGTATAAACTGTCGAAAAATACCATTAGACACCTCTATCCCTTCCTTCCAATCGGGAATTTGTGTCCAAACAGATTCGATAAGTTCTTTCGGATTTAATGAATAATCATCCCACACTGTTTTATTTATTCGCTTGCCGTGTTCGTCATATTTCAAGAATTGAATTACAGGTGCATACAATAACTGTGCTCTATCTTCTCGTTTTCCCACCCATAATATACCGAGGTTGGTAAGAAACTCACCGTCTGTCATCAAGTAATGTTCGAGCAACTCATCGGGAGATTTTTCTTTTATAAACCCTGATACTCGATTAGACGCATGAATGTCAGTTATAAATTCGTTCATTTTTTGAGGGTCTATTTCTTTCCTTCGTACTTTACGTGCAACTTTTGTTTCCCAAATAAATGCAGACTTGTCTGTGAGGAGCCTGGTCATATCTTCTGGAAGTAAAGGAGTGCAATGATCCGATATCCGTATATAATAACGGCCTTCTGTAGTGCTAGCAATTGTTGAGAGGCTCGGGAAAATTTGTAATTCAATATATTCTCCGCCATTCGTTGCAGTTTTTATCTCAGCATATGTGCCAACATTGATTGTCAACTCGGCGATTCGTTTACGGATTTTTTCTGGTAATTGTTTATCTATTCGTTGTGATAGTGGGGGCAAATCAGAATCGTTTTCAATGCCAATTTGAATTTGTCCCCCACGAGCATTGGCAAAGCATACGCAATCTTTTGCAAGTTCTTTCCAATTAGGATGTTCACCTGTAACAAGGCGTAGTGATTTCCTATCTATCTGTTGTGTCTCGTCGTTCATGCGTTTATGTTTTTTTATAAAATTCAATATTTATTTAAACTCTTACTGCATCCAATTTCTAAAGGTAGGAGAAGGTAATCATTCTTGAGAAAAAGGGCAAGGTTGTGCCACTCCATTTTTTTGATTATTTTCTTTCAGTTTTTCAACATCATTTGTTCTACGCAGTATCGCTTGCATCACTCGCGGGCGATAGTATCATCATTATCATTGTGAAAGGAAACGTCTTGGAAACGCCTGAATTCGTCAAAAATACGAAAGTTGTTAGCTGGATAAAAGCAAATATAGCTCTTTGCAAGCCTGATTCGGTATATTGGTGTGATGGCTCTGAGGAAGAATATCGTTCTCTATGCCGCCAGCTTGTTGAAACAGGAACATTCATCAAGCTGAACGAGGAGAAGCGCCCCAACAGCTTTCTTGCCCGTTCCGACCCTGATGACGTCGCGCGGGTAGAAGACCGGACATTTATTTGCAGTCTCAGGAAACAGGACGCCGGACCTACCAATAACTGGATGCCGCCAAAGGAAATGAAAGAGACACTCACGAAATTATTCGACGGCTGCATGAAAGGAAGAACGATGTATGTTATACCGTTCTGCATGGGACCGCTCGGCTCGCCTATTTCACATATCGGAATTCAGTTGACTGACTCGCCGTATGTTGTTGTCAGCATGAACATCATGACCCGGATGGGAAAAAAAGTTTGGGATATTTTGGGTGATGGAGAATTTGTTCCATGCCTTCATTCTGTAGGCGCGCCGCTCGCGCCGGATGAGAAGGATGTTCCCTGGCCCTGCAACAAGAAGAATAAATACATCGTGCATTTCCCGGAAGAACGGAGCATCTGGTCGTATGGAAGCGGGTATGGAGGCAACGCATTGCTCGGGAAAAAATGTTTCGCGCTGCGTATTGCATCGGTGATGGCGCGCGACGAAGGCTGGCTGGCAGAACACATGCTGATTCTTGGAGTCGAATCTCCCGAAGGAGAAAAAACATACGTTGCTGCCGCGTTTCCGAGCGCGTGCGGTAAAACGAATTTCGCGATGCTTATCCCGCCGAAATCGTTTAACGGCTGGAAAGTAACGACCATAGGCGATGACATTGCCTGGCTGAAACCCGGAGCGGATGGAAAAGTATATGCTATCAATCCGGAAGCAGGGTATTTTGGCGTCGCGCCGGGAACATCGTACAAATCCAATCCCAATGCCATGAAGTCAATTGAGAAAAACACAATTTTTACAAATGTCGCGTTGACCCGGGATGGCGATGTGTGGTGGGAAGGGATTACGGAAACTCCTCCTTCCGAGTTGATTGATTGGCGCGGTAATCACTGGACACCAACAAGCCCGAAACCGGCAGCCCATCCCAATGCCCGTTTCACTGCGCCCGCGTATCAAAACCCGATTATTGACCCGAACTGGGAGAATCCCCAGGGGGTTCCTATCAGCGCGTTTATTTTTGGGGGGCGGCGGAGCAGCGCAGTTCCGCTTGTCTATCAATCGGTCAATTGGAATTTCGGAGTGTATCTTGCCGCGACGATGGGTTCTGAAACAACCGCGGCTGCTGCAGGTGAAATCGGCAAGGTGCGCCGCGACCCGATGGCAATGCTTCCTTTCTGCGGCTATCATATGGCAGATTATTTTAATCACTGGCTGCAATTTGGACGAAAATTGCCAAACCCGCCGCGCGTTTTTGGCGTGAATTGGTTTCGGAAAGATGAGAACGGTAAATTCTTGTGGCCCGGGTTTGGCGATAATATGCGCGTGCTAGAGTGGATTGTACGCCGGGTTCACGGTCAAGGATATGCTATTGAAAGCCCCCTCGGCTGGATGCCGCGCCACGAAGATATGAAATGGGATGGCGCAGAAAACTTCACGGCGGAAAAATTTTACAAGTTGATGTCGGTGAACGCCGAGGTATGGAAACAGGAATTGCTCTCACACGAAGAGCTGTTCTCCAAGCTCTATGACAAGCTGCCGAAAGAATTTTTCTTTATGCGCGAACTGCTCCTTTCCAGCCTCTGGCGCTCGCCGGATGAATGGGAACTGGCGCATGAGTAAAAGATGTGTGGAAAACAACTGCTTATTCAATTGTAAACCTCTTTCGCGGAATAAGGTTTTATACAATATAAACTTGCCAATCGAAAAGATATAGCGTACATTATAGTTGTACGATTCTATAAGGAACAAACAATGGAATACATACAAATTCCTGACGAATATAACGCACGGGCATTGTGGCTATTATTTACCCATAGTCCAACAAAGTGCTTTCCCTCCAATATTTATTCTGTTTCTGCTCAACAATTAACTATTCTCCGGAGTGAGGGAATACCCTTTACAAAAATTGATCTAACAAAAATCGAGTTTCCCAAGCCCGAAGCGGCTCATTAAGCGGAATTATTGTGAATCAGTACACGATATTTCTTCCTCTTAAATGTAATGATGGAAGATGTTGAAATAGAAAAATTCGAGGAGATTGAAAAAGAGTTGGTAGCAATTTTTGGAGGCATTACTATGGGCTCAGAAATAGCCCCACTTCGCGGGGTCTGGCTATACAAGGGCGTTCGCTATAAAGACCAAATAGTGAAAATTGAGATTGTTGCGGAAGACAACAAGCGCACGGAACTTTTCTTTCAAAACTACAAAGAGAGGCTCAAAGATATGTTTCAACAACTGGACATTCTCATCACTATTACTGCAATTAGAACAGTATAGTTACTTACTATGAAAGCAATCCGATTTCACGAATTTGGCGGCGTTGACGTTCTTCGCTATGAAGACGCCCCGTTGCCCCAGCTCAAACCCAATAAAGTCCGCGTACAATTAAAGGCAGCCGCGCTTAACCATCTCGATCTCTGGGTCCGAAGCGGCTCGCGGGAGCGTAACATTTCACTTCCTCACATTCCCGGCTCCGATGGCGCGGGAATTATCGCTGAGGTCGGTAGCGCGGTTACTAATGTTGTCGTCGGCGAGCGCGTTGTCATCTCGTCCGGTATTTCCTGCGGCTCGTGCAAGATGTGCCTCGATGGTAAAGATAATCTTTGCTCGACCTATCATGTTCTCGGAACGAAAGAAGACGGAACGTACGCGGAATACGTAAATGTTTCCCCGAACAATATCGTTCCTGTTCCGCAGGGGATGGGCTTTCAAGAAGCGGCGGCGGCATCGCTCGTGTTCTTAACGGCATGGCACATGCTTGTTACTCTTGCAAAGATTCGTCCGGGAGAGACTGTGCTTGTGCATGGAGCGGGAAGCGGCGTCGGCAGCGCAGCGATTCAGCTCGTGAAGCTGTTCGGGGGGCAGGTAATAACAACTGCCGGTTCGGATGAAAAGCTGGCAAAGGCAAAAGCGTTGGGAGCGGATGAGCTTATCAATTATCAGCAGAAAGATTTTGCCGATGAAGTGAAACGCATCACCCAAAAGCAGGGCGTTGACGTGGTGTTCGACCACATCGGGGGCGAAGTATTTGAAAAAAGCATCTTTATTATCCGCAAAGGTGGCAGGCTTGTTACCTGCGGCGCGACAGGCGATTATCTCGGCAAACTGGATTTGCGGTATCTCTACTCAAGGCATCTTACCCTGTACGGTTCATTCATGGGTACAAAATCAGAGTTGATGGAAGTATTGAAATTTTTCTCTCCAACATCTCCGAGGCAATTACACGCTGTGATTGACGCCGTCTATCCTCTTTCAGAAGCAAAAGAGGCGCAGAAACGGATGGAAGAGAGGAAGAACTTTGGGAAGGTGGTGTTGGAGGTGTAAGGTTCACTCATCCCCTTCAATCTCCGGGTCGGGAATATGCGTGAATGCAATGCGCATGGGAGCGGAATCTAACGCTTCATGCGCGCCGCCGTAATAGACAGTGTTTTTCTTGTACATGCTGTTCAGTTTATCTACTGCTTTGTTTAACGCCTCCGACGACCTGCCGAATGGAAAGAGTTGAAGCGGTTTTGTTTTTTCTTCCGAAAGCTTGAATAGCGTAATCGCGACCTTGAGCGGCGTTTGGTGTACAGGCTGCTTTCGTTTCCACATCGTCGCCAGAGCATTGATGAAGTGTACGGTATCGTTCGTTGCCGTGAAATTCATTTCGTCCGACCATCGCGCATTGTTAAAATACTTAATTTTCACGTACATCGCTCCTGCGAGAAGCTCGTAGCTTCGTAAACGATACGCAGCCTTTTGAAGCAAGCGATGCAGCACAGCGTATGCCTTCTCCTCGGTGCGATATTCCGGGGCAAGCACGTGCGAGTGACCTACCGTTGATTTATGAGTCGGAGGAGAATAGACAAACTCTCCGCGCAAATTATCGTACATTCGCTCCCCTTCGATGCCGCCCCATACTTTATGAAGCTGCGTTTTATCCGCATTCCACAAATCCTGAACAGAATTAATGCCGCTTGCGCGTAAGCGCTGTTCCATCCTATGTCCGACTCCGTAAATATCTCTCAGCTCCAGCTTGAACAAGCACTGTGGTAAATCTTTCGGCTCGATAACGACAAGTCCGTTAGGCTTTTGCAAATCGGAGCCGGTTTTGGAGAGGAAAATATTAGGCGCTATACCGATGGAGCAACGCAAATACTCGCCTACATTTTTTGCTATGGTAGATTTAATTTGATGCGCGAGCGCGAGCGCTTTCTCGCGTTGTTGCTGGCTTCCAGTCAACTCGCACACCATCTCATCAATAGACATCACTTTCAGAACGGGGAGACAGGAGTCAACCGCTTCGATGAGCTTGTGGTGATATTCTATATAATGCAGATGGCGCGCATGCACGCAAATTAATCCCGGGCACATTCTTTTCGCGTCGCGAACAAGCGTTCCCGTTTTCACACCGAATTTTTTCGCCTCGTAGCTTGCCGCGATGCAGCTCGTCGTATCCGCTTCCGTAGGAACGACGGCAACCGGCTTGCCGCGCAGCTTCGGGTCGAGCTGCTGCTCGACCGATGCGAAGTACGCGTTAAAATCAATAAAGAGATAGCGAAGAGGATTCATTATAGTATAGAAGTTTTGAAAAACCAGTCCATTGTCATGTTGAGGTCAAGCAATGGCAAACTATTGTTCTTCACGTTGATGACAACTCTGTGCAGGCATTACGTAATCTCAACCCATCCCGCCAGCTTGTATCGGGTTTTCGGGAATCCGTTTTGCCCTTCCCCACTGCGTAGGGAAGGGATAGGAATGGGTAAAGTAAAGAAAACGCCACTTTCAGCCTTCTTCTGCAAGTAGAAAGACACATGTTATTAGCAGCGCAGCGAAACATCTCCAAAACCCGAAAAGTTTGTCCGCCAAGGCGGATTCACTACACTTCGTTCCGTTCAGTCAAAGACCGGTAGGGAATGACATTATGGGGTTTTGCAAAGCCTTCCTATAGTATAATGAATGTAAAGAAAAGAGACAATAGATAAATATTATGCTCTATTCAGACATCGGACATAAATAAATAATAATTTCTATAATTCTATCTATTCGGAAAATCTGATATTAAATCTGTTAATTCGACCACTTTTCATGCCCTATGAACTGCAAATGGAAGGACAGAACTGTTAACGTGCTGAAAACAATTGTAAATCCAGCCCTCCTTTTCTATATTCTCACCATGCGCAGACGATGGATACTCTATTATGCAATGATTATTGTTGCAGGAAAATTCCAATGGGTATTTTCTCAGCCGCAGCCTGAATCGAAATTTCCCCCGGCAATTTTCTCCAATCCTTCCGATACACTGTTGCTTCCGTACATGGATTCACCGCCTGTAATAGACGGGAGCGCAAACGATTGGGAGGAACTGCCGAATTATTTTTTTCACGACAATGATTATCTTGCATGGCTTCAAAATACCGTAGTGTACAAATTTGGCTGGGATGAACAATACCTCTACGCGATGGTGAACGTTAACGATAACCATCTTTGCACCGTGCTGGAGAACGAAGACACCATCGGAATTCATCTCAATGATGCTATCGAATTCTGGATTGATGCGAAAAACGACAGCAAGGAAAAAATTGATGCGAACGACTTTCATTTCATCTCCGATATTCTGAACCGCACCGTGCTTTTCCGGGGAGACAAAACCTTGATGGAGCTAAGCCCTGAGCCTAAAGATGTGCCGCAAAGCGCGGGTATCACGCCGATTGTGTACAAGGACATCGTGCGCGCGTACGGCACGGTGAACAGCACGAACGATATAGATACGGGCTTCATACTGGAAATGGCAATTCCCTGGCCCGCAATAGGCGTTGAACCCATAGAGGGGGCGCTTGTAAAGCTCGACCTCTGTTTAGATGATCAGGATAGCGCGCTGATAAGCAAAAATTTTGAACGAACGGATACTGTGCGCGACAAGGTGTTTCTCACGAAATATCATTTTGTGAATTGGAGCGGCGACCATGATTTTGGTTATCCTTCCCGGTGGCGGACAGCGAAGCTTGTTGGAGCGCCGAATCTCATGACGGCTCTTTCAAAACAATACCCGAAATTTTGGCTGCTTGCATTCCTGCTCACAACGTTCAGCTCATTTTCGGTGATTGGGTGGATGGCATACCGGCTATATAAATTCAAGAGAATGCCTGCCCGCCATGATTTTGAGAAAGGTTCAACAGGAAAAATTGTGTTGGCGGCAATATACGAAACGACGTCCGTTTCCCACCAGCAAAAGATTACTACTCAAGCCAGAACATATATTGAGCAAAACATTGACAAGCCGCTATCGTCCGAAATTCTTGCTGAGCATCTTGCCATGAGTGTCCGTCAATTGCAACGCATTGTTAAAGAAGAGATGAAAAGCACTCCGACAAATTTTATCCACATCATCCGACTAGAAAAAGCCGCGGCAATGCTGAAAAACAAAGAAGGCAACGTCACTGAAATTGCTTACGCGGTAGGCTTTAATGATTCTTCTCATTTTTCCCGCCTCTTTAAGCAGTATTACGGGATATCCCCATCTCATTATACTCAACAGAGAGAGGGATGATAACACAACGTACCCCTATCAAATAGTTCAATTCATGAGATTGTTCCAAAGCACAAGGTAGAGTCTATTTCTCAAATAGACATAACGAATTTTGAATATTTAATTCTGTTTTATTGTCCGATTGCGAATCGGACTCTACAGTATTCAATTTTTGAGACTGCCTCCCTTCTGTACTTCATGTTCTGTGAACTATAAAAATTCCCGATAGGTTGTTATTCGACTTCTATATCCGAAAGCCTTATTTGCGTAATTGGATATCAATCGTATTAGATAAAAGAGTCGGTCAACGACCCATCGGGAGTTTTTGACCTTATGTTCTGAAGAAAATTTTATTGATTACAAACAACATCCCTACACGTTAGCGACAATATCATACATTTGTCGCCCTTTTACATATTTTTGTCGGTTCTGTTCATGCAGAAAGCGCCCCTCCTTATGTATCTTACCGCATGAGTTTTTTTAACAAAGGTTTTCTAGAAGAAGAAGCAATGGTGCTTTCTGTCGCGGGAGCCTCTTCAATTGTGGTCGCTCTTGTAAGCTTTTTTGGAAAAACAATGAACATTACGTTCCTCGCATTGCCTGTTATTGTAGCAATCGCTGCACGGTACTTTTTCTTGCAGGAAAGCCATAATCTCAACTCTTTTTATTCAATAGTAGCCATTCTGATTGTTACAGGAACG
>SCUC01000568.1 GCA_004322375.1 Bacteroidota bacterium | reverse complement strand
CTTCAACGCTGACTGTTTCAACCGAAAGAATGCCCTCAACCCGCGCTTTCTTACCTTTAGCGGCAACAGGGAAGGTCATTACCCCATCCTCTACTTTGAACCTGAGAGATTCAAATTCTTTATCCCCGGCAATATCAATCCAGCAACCGCGCTTTTCACACACATCAACAATCGTTCCTTCAACCAATAATTTTTGACCGTTGTATTTAGACGGAGCTTCCATGATAGCAGAGACCGGCGTCGCTTTTTTCAAGGTAAGAGGCTTGCCGTATTTTTTTGTCGGTCCCGCAAGAACAGATGTCCAGTAAACAATGCTGATAATAAAAAACAATACAAAATATTTTTTCATCGTGTGGTATTCCTTGTTGGTATTGTGGTGGTGTTGATAACGTGTACTTCTATAACCGAGAAAACATTGTAGTCCTGGTACGATAACTGAAAGGTCACCCTTAGCCCCCGATTGCTACCATGATATTGTTCTGCATTTTTACAAGCTCCTGAGCTTCGGGATGCTTTTCCCATTTCAGGATTACAGCAGTGCGTATTGTCGCTTCAATAATATCATCCGGCGCGCCGGAACGGAGCAGGCGTTTTAGGTCGAACTTCTCCTGCGCAAACAGGCAATTGCTTACCCTGCCGTCTGCTGTCAACCGGAGGCGGTTGCAATCGCCGCAGAAGTGATCGCTCATTGTGGTGATGAAGCCGAGAGAAGCGCCGCTCCCTTCGATACGAAAATCTTTCGCAGGACCCGGAACAGTCTCATTCGTCTCCAACGGGATCAGACGATGCTTTGATTCGATAATTTCTTTCATCTCGCGGTATGGCATGAGCCGAACTTCGTTCCACCCGTTTCCAAAAAACGGCATGTATTCGATGAACCGAATTGAAAGAGAAAGCGCTTTTGCAAAATCGGCAAAATCCAGCAGTTCGTCGTCGTTAAATCCTTTCATCACAACGGTATTGATTTTTACGGAAGGAAAACCCGTTTGTAACGCAGTTTCAATTCCTCGTATTGTCGCCTCAAATTGCTGCCGGATCGTGATGTGCTCAAACCGTTCGGGACGAAGCGTATCCAGACTGATATTAAGATGGGTAACACCCGCCTTCAGGAGAGCCTTTGCTTTCTGTTCCAGCATGATGCCATTCGTTGACATTGCCAGCGTTTCAAGGTCGGGGATTCGGGAAAGACGTAAACAAACCTCTTCAACATTATGCCGAACAAGCGGCTCTCCACCCGTAACGCGAATTTTTCTCACGCCAAGCTTGACAAATATCCGCGCAATTCTCTCGATTTCATCGAACGTAAGAATCTCTTCCCGTTCTTTTAGCTCAACTCCGTGAGGAGGCATGCAATACCTGCAACGGAGATTGCACCTGTCGGTTACAGAGATCCGAAGGTAGGTATGGCTTCTGCCAAAATTATCAATTAACGAGTTCATTCAGAGAGAATTTATGAGACTTTGCTACGATATTCCTATACTACAACGATAATATCGTGAAAGTTTCTTCGATAGGCAACAGTTGTGTTATTTAGCAGCAGCAGCTATTTTTTCGCTGAGATCCGTGTATTCAGCGTCTGAAAGCATGTTCTTTGTCTGCACAAAAAGATATGTGTTCTCGTTCATCATGTGTCCGCGCAGCAACCGGATGATTTTCTTTGCCGTTTCTGTCAGCTCGTGACGGGATGTTCCCCGGAGCCTTCCATCCTCGACATCGTGAACGCACGAAAGCAGGGTGTTAAATGCGCTCCATAATTCCCGGTGCTCATTTCTGTATTCACCCGTGATTCCCGGTTTATACCGCTCAAGAAACGGGAATAGGATTTGTTCTTCCTTCCTATCATGCAGCCGGAAGTCACTATCAAAGAAACGAATCGCTTCTGCGAGATTCTCGAAGGCTGCCCTGTTGAATCCCTGTTCATCCATAGAAGAAACCGCCTGTTCGAGTTTCATCAGATGCTCAAAAGCTTGCCGGTGTTCCTCCATTAACACTGAAATCGGATCGCGAACAGACTCCGCTTGATAGTTTGAAACTCGTTCAACCATTGGCGTCATTGTCACTCCGTAGCTCTCGTTTGAAGTCCTTAATTCCTTTCCCGATGCCTCTGGCAAGTTCAGGAATTCTCCGGGCGCCAAAAAGAACAATAAGACAAACTGCAATCAACAGAATTTCTGTTGCACCTAAATTTCCAAACATTTGTTACTTTCGATTCATTATAAAAGAGATGTGCAAAATAACAGACAACCATTATGAAGCGGGATAGAAACGCTCACTGCATTCGTTATCACAGCGCGATTCCCTGTGAAGTTGTTATGCCGCTTCAGCCTTTACCTCTTCGATAGCCGCGACGACTAAAGGATAATACCGGTCGAGTCCGCAATCTACCGACGCGCGTACTTGGCATTTCCCGTCTTTCGATTGATGAATACATACCGTGCAGATATTCTCTCGCAACGCGGTAATGTAGGGGGTAATCGTATCGCTCTTCACTGACAAGACTGTGTGAATGATCTGGGGAAAATGCGTTTTCAGAGCACATTCCTCCCTCTCACTGAGACGGCAATTGCCGATGCCATCGCCATCTACGCACTTTGAACAAATTTTTTGCTGGACATATCGCCAGTACACATCGAGGTTCATAATTTGCCTTTCATTGATATTGGTAGAAGAACAGTAAATTGATTGTCATGGTAGTTATACCATTTCAAAGCCTTCACGGACCTGATCTAACACATCGAATTTTGTCTTGATCAACGCCTTGGTTTCCATGAGCAAGCTAATCGAGCGCTGCCGCTGGATGATAAGCTCGTTCAGGAGAATTTTTACATCAGGATAATCGCACTGGTCGCGTAACGCTCCATAGTGTAAAATCGCTTCCTTCTCACGCTGTGTTGCTGCTTCAAGCGCCGTGCAAAACTCCTTGCAGTTATGCACACACTGAATTACCGGCTTACTATTTAGTCCCTGTTGACTCATAATTTCATACAAACCATTCATAAAACGTTCCCTATACTAACGGTGTTGCCGCTTCAATAATTAAATCTTCCCCCCGTTCCAATGCCTGTTGATTTACAGCCAATAAGTGATGATACCGTTGGGGCAAAACTTCCGAGAGTCCTTTCATCACCGACGGAACGTTCACTACCTGACATACGCTTAAAAACGCGCCAAGCATCACCATGTTTCTAACCCTGACGTTGCCTAATTTTAACGCCTCGAACTCGGAAGCAACAGGAACGACGGTGATATCTGTGCGGGAGGGGAGAATAAAAACACTGCCGCTATCATAGATTAACACGCCGTTTGGCTTTACCGCCTTCTCGAATTTATCAACCGAGGGCTGGTTAAGCGCAACCACAGCATCGAACTTGCTGATGATGGGCGAGCTTATCGGTTTGTTTGAAACGATAACGATGCAATTCGCCGTCCCGCCGCGCATTTCCGGTCCGTAGGAGGGCATCCAGGAAACTTCTTTTTCTTCTGTCATGGCGGCATAGGCAAGCGTTTGTCCCATCGAAAGAACACCCTGACCGCCAAATCCTGCAAATAATATTTCGTGTGTCATATCTTCAAAAAATCAAAATGAAATACTGGTTCTTAATTCTTTGTTACCTGTGTAAACATTCTCTCCCCCAATTTCCCTTCAACCTTCAAGTCGCCAATAGGATAGACCGGGAACATATTTTCTTCCATCCATTTATTCGCGTCTACGGGAGTAAGCTTCCAACCGGAAGGACAGTTTGAAACCACTTCAATCAAACAGTACCCCCTCTTTTCCTTCTGCGCTTGAAACGCTTTCAACACAGCCTTCTTGAACGACCGCACGGCATTCGGAGTATGCACGGACTGCCTCGTAACGTAATATGCGCCGGGCAGCATGGCAATCAATTCTGTAATCTTGAACGGAAACCCTTGAGTTGCGATTTCCCTTCCTTCCGGCGTTGTACTCGTTTTCATGCCGATGATGCTGGTTGGCGCCATTTGACCGCCGGTCATTCCATAAATCGCGTTATTGATGAAAATGACTAAAATATTTTCCCCACGGTTTGCGGCATGGATTGTTTCCGCCGTTCCAATCGCGGCAAGGTCTCCATCGCCCTGATAGGAATAGACATATTTTTCAGGTAATACTCGTTTAATGCCCGTAGCGACTGCAGCAGCACGACCGTGCGCAGCCTCTTGCATATCCACATCCATATAATGATATGCGAATACCGAGCAACCGACCGGAGCGACTCCAATGGTGTCACCCTGGATTCCGAGCTCCTTCACGGCTTCCATCAGAATTTTATGGACTACGCCATGACCACAGCCCGGGCAATAATGAAACCGGGTTTCCGTTAGCGTATCGGGTTTTTCCCAAACACACTCTAAATGATCTAATGGGAACGTTTCAGGCATGATATTCTTCCTCTACATGTTTTAATTCTACCCTGTCGAACATTTCGATGACTTTATGTAATACTTCTTCGGCGGAAGGAATGACTCCCCCCATTCTGCCATAAAATCCGACAGGCACTTTACCGTTGATTCCAAGTCTGACGTCTTCTACCATCTGACCGGAATTCATTTCCACCACTAAAACAGAGCTGATGCGCTCGCTCAGTTCTTGCAGTATTTCATACGGATAGGGATACAACGTGATTGGTCTCAATAACCCCACCGGCAACCCTTGTTGACGGGCAAGTTCAACCACCTTTTTGCAAATACGCGAGGAAAGTCCGTATGCAACAAGCAATACTTCTGCGTCATCCGCCTCAACAAGCTCATACCGAATTTCATTTTCCCGAACCCTCTGGTACTTTGCCTGCAATCCAATATTGATAGTTTCCATCTTCTCCGGCTGGATAAACAGAGACGTGATAATATTTCTCTCTCGTGTGGGAGGTTTTCCAACAGTTGCCCAGGGCTTAGGCGGAATATGCTCCGCAGGAGTATATTCTTTGAAGACAACCTTTTCCATCATTTGCCCCAAGGCGCCATCTGCAAGAATCATAACGGGATTACGATACTTATCGGCAATATCGAATCCATCATAGACAAAATCAGCCATCTCCTGAACGCTTGCCGGGGCAAGAACGATCAAATGATAGTCGCCATGACCGCCTCCTTTGGTTGCTTGAAAATAATCGCCTTGAGACGGTTGAATCGTTCCCAATCCGGGTCCTCCCCGGTTAACATTCACAATCAGGCAGGGCAGTTCGGCGCAGGCGATATACGAAAGCCCTTCCTGCATCAAGCTGATGCCGGGACTTGAGGAGGAGGTCATTACACGCGCGCCCGCGCCTGCTGCGCCATACACCATATTGATTGCGGCAAGCTCGCTCTCTACCTGCATTACCACCATACCGCGTTGGCGTCCCTCTTCCGCTAAGTATTCAACAACTTCAGATTGGGGAGTAATCGGATAGCCAAAATATCCCTTGCACCCTGCGCGTATGGCAGCTTCAGCCAACGCTTCATTTCCTTTCATCAATCGAGTTTCGCTCATATATCTACTCTCCCTATTGATTGCTGACTTTGTGATAGTGTGTCAATGGATACTTTAATGTCTCGCGATACATGCGTTATGGTAGCAATCGGCTCTTTCAATTCCCGCTTACCACCTTTTTTGATGCTTCGATATACGGTAATAACTGCATCGGGGCAAACGAGCGCGCAGTTGACACATCCTGTGCAATTATCCTGCACAAGCACCGCGTAATGGTATCCGATAGCATTGATTTCTTTCGACAACTTCAAGCTTTCCTGCGGACACGCTTCCACGCAGAGCTCGCATCCTTTGCACGTTTGAATATTAATTTTTACTGTTCCACGAACTGACGCCATTGAGTTTCTTTCTTACATTGCACGGTTAATTATTCTTTTTAAGGATTCATACAACTTCTCGTACCCTGCATCAGCGACAAAAAGGTTTTTTGTTGCAAGATACATGCCGATGATTCTTTCGCCATCGAGCCAACAATTCACAACTTCTTTTTTCGCTATTGCAAGACGGACATGAGATGCAGTAATTGTTTTCGCTCCGACAGTAATGACATCGGTGCCATGCCGCTCAATATCTACATACACAAAATCTTGCATCTGGGGAACGCACACGTTCAGTCGGGCTTTATCTTTCTTCATCTTCTCAAAGACATGAATGATGAACGAGTACTGAGAATACATATTCGGGTCAAGAAACAAGATGGTTTCTTCCACCGGGAACATCCCGACCAGCGCTTCTTTTTCATACAGTTTAAGAAACTTCAGGTCGTTGCTTGCTCTTGCCGATGGGAACCCGTTGATGGTTTGCTCGTAGCTCTCGAGCGTTCCGTTTTCGTATTGTAACCTGGCTACCCGGCGTTCCTGATTTGCTCCGACTGATCGAATATCGTCGCTATACCTTTCGCCCTGGACTACTTCTATTTCGTCCGTTTCGATCTGCTGATCGCTATTGAAGACGAGATACGTCGCTTCAATGCTTTCCTGGCCTCGGCTTTGAACCGATGTGAGGGTCAGAAAAACGATCGCTACCACACTATGATAGATGAACGTTTTCATATTACACCTCAAAAAAAAGTTTGAGTACAGTTGTATTTCTTACTTAAAAGACAAGGGCTGTGCCATAAGGGAAAGAAAAGAACCAATG
>SCUC01000567.1 GCA_004322375.1 Bacteroidota bacterium | reverse complement strand
GGTTCTTAGCGTCAAACTCAACAGCCTGATAGCCTGCTTGCTGAGCTTCATTCACTAAGGTCGCAACTTCCTGTCCGAGGAGGTTAAATACCTTCACCGATACAAATTCGTTTGACGGCAGGGAATACTTAATCAACGTTACAGGGTTGAAGGGGTTCGGATAGTTTTGCTCGAGAGCGAATACTGTCGGCTTCTCAGTGTTATCAGAAACCTGAGGAGGAGGAGGAGGTAATTCGTTCGTCGGGATAATACGAACCGCATTCTTCGCTGCTAATACGGAATTTGTAACCGTAAGTGTTCCCGCTTCGCTTGCTTTCACCCAGAAGCCTTTACCCGGCGTAAGGGTAGTAACGGGATTGTAGCTTGTAGTATATTCAAAGAACTGCGAGAGTGTCATTGTGGGCGGGTCAACGGAAATCGCGCTCACAAGTGCGGGACTGCTGATCGAGCCTACAATGTTCCAACCTTGTGCCACGGTAAATGCCGCGCTGAGCATGGTTCCGCCGCTATACGTAATCGGCGTTGAGGATGGGAATTTCACCCAGAAGCCTGCTGCTGTTTTCACGGGGTCTTTCGGAACATAACCATGGTCATAGAAAAATGCGTTCGAAGTAGCAGTCGGGTACAAGCCTGCCTTCGAGAAGTCCGCTACGTTATACGGAACGGAAGCTAAGTTCCAATCGGCGCCATAGGTAACTTCCTGTGAACCGGTCATATAATCAGACGTTCCCATAATGCCGAATGTATCAACAACAACTCCACCTGCCATAAATTTCGTCATGTCTAGGTTGTGGTTGCTGCCAAATGTGTTCTCATTGTCGTTACCGCCTCCATTATTCACATCATCGCCATAGTTCGCGCCATACTTGTATTGCGGTTGTAATGGGGTGTACGCCGGGAACAATATATCGCGAGAATAGACGTTGTCGCTCGGCGTAATGTCGCCGTTGGTTCCGTCATCATATAACTTAATCATGCGACCGCTATCGGCGTGGGGCCACCCGCCACCGGGCCACTGCAATGGAAGTGCGCTTCCCGCAATATGTACGGTGTTGAGAGCCGGGAATGGATTGCTGGTAATAGCGGAAACTGCACCGGTCATGTACACTGTAAATTTGATGACGCATGCCTGATTAATAACAGTCTCCAATGAGCCGTCATTAAATGCAGCTTCAAAGATAGCATAGCCGTTCGTCGCATCATCGCTGGTAATGGTATAATGCCTGTCGGAGATGCTTTCCCAGTTATTTTCCTGGTACCAGAACTTGAAGTTAATAATATCTCCAATACCTGCTGTGAGGTCATACTGCCCCTCGTAAATGTCAGGATTCAATCCGTTCGGATTCATAATTGTTGTCATGGGAGACCAACCATTGAACGAACCGTTTACCGATACCGTATCGTCACCCGGAGTAAATCGTCCTGAGAGTCTCTCAAGTTCCATGTTGACGCTAAAGAAGATGGTGACAGGATATTGAGGAACATAGAAGCTATCTCTATTAAAGAAATCCTCATAAAAGCTTGGGGTTTCCGGGGGAGTATATTCTCGGTTTGTTGAGCCAGTCGGGAATCCATCTTCCCAAACATCAGTGCCAGGAACGACATCTCTGAAAAAGTATTTGAAAAATACTTTATCATTCGACATTAACGAGATAGTCTTTGTATAGATCGAATCGTTATCGCCATCTGTCAATGTATCGAGTGGCCCTGAGTTTCCCCAATCATTGAATGACCCTCTGACTAAGACATAGTCTTCTGCAGGATTAAATTGACTCTTCAATGCTTTGATGCGCATATTCGCGCGAAACTCTACATTAACGGGAACAGAAACCAAAGAGTCTCCGTTAAAATAATCTTGCATCGAATTAGTGCCGGCCTCCACTGTAAATTCACGATTGGTGGAAGTTGTGGGGAAGCTGCCTTCCCAGACATCGCTGGAAGCGCTTGCATCATTGTACCGGAATTTAAAAAATATCGCTTCAGGCGTTGTCGCCCGTGATATGGTAACGGTATAAATTGAGTCGTTGTCTCCATCGGTCATCTGATCGGCGGGTAATGTATTCCCCCAATCATTGAATGAACCAAGTACATAGACATTGTCCTCAGTAGGGTTAAATGAACCTTCTAAGGCTTTCACTTTCATGTTCACGTTGAATGTCATATCACCCTGCGCAAACAAGAAGCCTGTAGCCAAGAAAGTTACAAATAGAATTGTAAATACTTTCATTGTGTTACTCCTCTTTTTTTTAAAGTTAAAGTTATTGATTTTAGAAATTCGGAAAAATACTCCTTCTATTGCAAAACGCCTTCTTAGGCAATCAAGTATAATACCTTTTTTTTAAAAGTACAAGCATTATTTTGTAAAATTTACATGACAAGGTCATTTTTAGTCCCTTTCAAAATGTCTAAAATTGTGCCACCGTAATACCACAAAACTTGAAGAATATGGCTTGTTTTTAATGATACGGTTCTAAGTCATTCTTCTCCGATTTCAATGTTGATTTTTTACTTTACAAAGTGTATCAATATTGATAACAGTTCTTTTCTCTTGTTTGACAAGCTACACATTACATGGTGTTTTTTTATGTCTTCGTACAAAATATTAGATGACGAACGAATAAAAAAGGGGTTGTCTCAAAAGGAAGATTTTACTCTAGGCGCAACCTTCATGGTTGCGTTTCCAAATCAAAAACGCAGACATAAAGTCTGCGGCTACCCTGAAATAAGACTTATGAGACAGCCCCTCTACAAGTATTTTTATACAAAGGTCACAACATGACTTGTTCCCTCAAAACTCCAATACTCCACCACTCCCCATGTATTTCATATCGCACATCCCACATCGCAAACATTCTGTTTACTGTTTCCGGTTTTCTGTTTCCTGTTAGGTGTTGACCATTATCAATTCACTCTACGAGCCGTAGGCAATTGGCTATTTCTTGTTATTAGCTTATGTGATACTCTGCCTCATAATCATGTCATTCATCGTGCATCCCGCATCAAACAAACTCCAGCGCTCCACTACTCCTGTTTTCTGTCTCCTGTTTTCATTTTATCTGTACCCCATGTATCGAATGTAGCTTTGTCCATGGTTCTTCGCTTTCTCTCAATTCTCTGCTCACCTCCGCTCCCCCGCCCCTCTGCTCCTCCGCACCGACTCCCTGCTCATAGCTCACCCCTCATATCCCACCAATACCGGCTCACCTACATCTCTACCTCACCAGCACCATTTTTCTGGTCACTGAAGTGTTCCCCGTTTGCAGATGATAAAAATAAACTCCGCTCGAGAGCGTATTCAATTCATCGGCATCAAAAATTATTTCGTGATCGCCCTCCTCCATTTCCTCATTATTCAAAAGCGTTGCAACCTCCTGCCCAAGGATATTGAACACTTTCAATGTTACAACACTATTCATTGCTAACGAATAACGAATAACGGTGCTGGGATTAAACGGGTTAGGATAATTCTCATAAAGGCGAGATTCCTTCGGTCTATCTTCAAGCGATGAGGCAATCTCGTTTCGAGTCATTGCAAACGGCAAGGCTGCATCCGGCGCGCCATGAATGGTTTCTAAATTCAACTTTGTCGTTTTACCTTCGCTGGTGCCGGCAATGGTCAGGGCACAGGTAGAGCTTAGCGCGGCGATAGCATACGCGACATCTACTTTTGAATCTGTTCCATTAAAATCACCTATCCAGTTCTGGCTGCCATCCGACATTGCCAGCCGTTGTGTGATGAAATCATATTTTTTCGATGTTCCTTGCTCGCTCCCTCCGGTTACAAACACAGAGGCTTCTCCGTCGCAAGCAACAATAGATCGAGCAATATCATTCTTCCCGCCGTTATAGCGGCTGACCCATGTTTGCGTCCCTGAAGAATTGTACTTCACCGTCGCGTAATCGTACTTCGATGTTCCCCCATCGCTCAATCCCGTAACGTAAACATTGTTGCTCCCATCGAGAGCAATCCCATAGGCGACATCATTTTTATTAGCTGAGTAGTTATAGGAGGCAGCCCATTGTTGAACGCCGCCTGAATTATATTTTACCGTCGAGTAATCATATTTTGTTGTTCCTTCGCTCCCTCCCGTGACATAAACGTTTTCAGTGGCATCCACCATGAGCGCAGAAGGATAATCTTTTTTGCTTGCTTTGTTATACCGTTGGGGCCAT
>SCUC01000566.1 GCA_004322375.1 Bacteroidota bacterium | reverse complement strand
CAGTGAAGCATCTCCCAACCTTAAAAGTAGTACGAATTTGAGGCTTGGGAGATTCTTCATTCCGCTTCGCTCCATTCAGAATGACGTTCCCTCGGAGTTCTCGGACAGTCTCGTGGTCCATGACCGCCCAGAAAAATGGAGGTGCTCAAAGCTCACTATTTCTCCGCGTAAACTCTGCGCCCTTTGCGGTTAAAAAATATTATCCAAATTTGATTTTGCTTTTAGAAAAATATTTCTTTAAACTTCACTCACCGCAGGGCATTGATGAAACATTTGAACCTAAAAGGCTAAAAACATCAAATAGATATTCATTAATTAAATAGCAATCGGAGTAATTCGTATGATAGCCCAAGACAGATTGAGAAGCACATCTACCGTTCCGTTGTTACGCTCGCTAAGCCACGCAAAGATCTTTTGTTCCGACGCGTTGGGGTGGAGTTCAAAGAATCCGAGCAAACGGAAAAGTTCTGACTCATCCCTCATATACATTTCACGCACAGGCGTTACTATGAAATCAATCGGCATTTTTCTGCTTCTCGCGGCGTGCTTTCTGGAAAGCAGCGCGGTAGCGCAACCCAAGCTTTGGGAAATATATTCTACCTCCAATCAGCCATATGTGAATGTAACAGTTGATAGATACCAATCGGATTCACTATATATGAAGTTTATGAATCAGACGATTGTTATTCATCAGGATTCGATCCGGTATATCGTGCGAAAAAAATCATCGAAGGTCGGCATAGGGCTGTTGCTCGGCGCGGTTGGAGGAGGGCTATTTGGCGGTCTCATCTCAGGAAGCTCACCAGATAACCGTTTTTCTGACTTCAATGACTTTACTATGATAACAGCGGGTATTGCAGTCGGTGGAGTAATCGGCGGCGCAATGGGAGCGGCGGGAACCGATACACGATACCAAATTGATACGCTCGACCCGGAGAAGAAAAAAGAACTGCTCGTCAAATTATTTCCTGAACCGGCAACTGAGTGAGGGGTATTCGTTATCAGTTATTTGTTATCAGTATGGTGTTGAGAGCGTTGATGTTCCTGGAAGAAACGTAACAACGCTTGATGATGAGTTTCAGGCTTCAGGTTTCAAGTCGCATGTGTTTGATGTTGGTGGATTACCGGGCGAAGTGTGTTTTACCGCATCAGCGCTGTTGGACAAGCTGGCATCTTGTCCTACACTGAAATTATTAGTCAATGATGCCTTGAGACGGAGTGAGGAGTGTTGGACTATCTTTTGAAAAAATCCTATTATTTTTACTCCATGCCTTAATCTCTCCATCGCTCCATTATTCCAATACCCCGTCCGCTTTCCATTCCGGTATTAAGTTCCCTTCTAACAAGAAGTAGGAAAGCCAGTAATCAGCTTCTAATCGCAATATCTTGCTTGCCGTATTTATGATTTACATCACGTAAAAACGGGGGTATATTGATTCTGTCTCAATATATCCTTAATTGAAAGAAGAAGGCTACTAAACCTTTTGAACGGCTGTGTCGTCCTTATTATAGACAGAGTATGATTCCACTTGAATACACATACGAACCACGAGCCGGACAGAACTACCTCGCAGCATTAGAAGAAGAGCCTGAACTGCTCCGGCGCGCCTTAGCACAGGATGCAAACGCCTTTACAACGCTCTGTCATCTGCATCTTGGAACAATCTACGCGACCTGCATGAGAATTCTTGCCAATAAAGACAAAGCGAACGACGTAACACAGGAAGTGGTGATTTCCGCATGGGAAAAGCTCAGAACGTTCCGCGGCGAATGTCCCTTCTCCGCTTGGCTTCACCGCATCGCCGTGAACGCCGCACTCGACCATGTGAAAACCAACCGTCGTCTTGCCAGCAACATCGAATTCACCGGTGATGTTGAGCGATACGAAACGGGAACTCACGCCGCCTCTCCCGATATTGCCATTGACCTTGAAGAGGCAATAGCCTCGCTGCCGGATCAGGCGCGGACAGTGCTCGTGCTGCACGATATCGAAGGGTACAGGCATGACGAGATTGCTCAAATACTGGACATCGCCGTAGGTACATCGAAGGCGCATCTTCACCAAGCCCGGCTCGTTCTGAAGGAGATTTTACAATCATGATTACCAATCACATCACCGCCTGTATTAGCGAGTACATTGACAGGACTCTTCCCCCGGCTGAACGCCGGGCAGTGGAAGAACACATGATAACCTGTCGTACCTGTGCCGAAGAATACATTGCACTCGAATCCATCGTTGTCAAGCTCCACTGCCTACCGAAAACAATTCAGCCTCCGCCGGACCTTCTTGAAGGTGTTAAAGCTGCGTTGCTCTCTACCAGAATACCGCATAACTAATATTCCGCCAGACCTGCCAGCGCAGGACTGAGCATCATCGCAACATGTTCCGGGTCAATTCGTCAGAGACGGGTTGAGGATGCCCGATGAATGTAGGGACGTAGAAGTCCCCTATTGCTACAGTAGCAGTCATAAACAATAAGAGATGTTTGATTTGAAAAGAGTGTGATGTGTTGGTTGAGTCAGTAAAGTGGATTAGGAGGCATAGTGAATGATAGGAAGACCAAAGACGACTCAACCAACGACCCAGGAGGCATCACGAGCCGACTCCATCGAAAGAAGGGGTCGGCTTTTTTTCGAACTAAATTACATTTTTGTACAGTTATTCCTTTTGAACTTTATCAGCTACAAGTTTTTTGATAAAAGCAGGTAGCTCAATGTTATTCTTTTCTGCAAGAATCTTCATAGCATCATAATATTGCACTTCGTCACCTGCCCAGTGAATGTCT
>SCUC01000565.1 GCA_004322375.1 Bacteroidota bacterium | reverse complement strand
CGTCCGGTTAATGTCCGGCAACCCTCAGTACGAAGTGCAGACCACAGGACAATACGGTACCACCACGCGCAGGTATGAACAAACCGCGACGACGGTTCAGCTTGTGGTGGGGGTGAGATTAGAGTGAGTGGAGCTAACCAAATCGGCTGAGTATTTCAGCCTGTTGTTTTACGTTGTGCTTCAGCTGTGAAAAAGCATTACGTAGCGATGGGTATAAAACCCATCGCTAGATGAAACTATTGTAATTATTTATAGATGCAGATGTTATTTGATGAATAGCAATTTTTTTACATCTGAGAATATGCCGGATTGCAGGCGATAGTAATATACTCCGCTTGGCACCCCGCCCGCATCCCAAGTTACTGATTTGAATCCCGGAGGTTGCATCTCATTGACCAGGGTTACAACTTCTTCACCAAGTGTATTATAAACTTTGAGTGTTACCCAAATGTCAGCTGGCAATTGCCCGCCTGTGGCGAAATCTCGTCCCGAAAAAACGGGGATGGAATAATTGATACTTGTCAACGGGTTGAAGGGATTAGGAAAATTCTGAAAGAGCGCAAATTCTTTCTGCAATTCTTGCTCAGCTTCCGATGAAAATCCTATCTTGATTATCTCATCAGGTTCTATAATTGTATGCTCGCTTTTTTCCTCCATAGAAATTATTTTGTTACCGATGCTGAGAAACGTATGGGGAGAATGTTTCCACGTTAAGCGAAGAGGATATTCGGCGCCGGTAATAGTAATGCTAATACGCTGCTTCAATTTTTCTGTAGAATCGAAGAACGCAATTAAGCGTTGCGTTGAAAAACGAACGTCGAATATGTTACCCGGAGGAAGGGGTGGCAGCTCGTAGAAATCTTTATCAATCTCAAGCTCCGAGGTTGAGAAAAAAAGGTTCCGCACTCTTCCGCCCGCATCCTTCACCGTTAAGGTGTTTACTGTTTTATTAGCGAACAACGTTCCCCGTGATTTTATTCCATGTTGCTTGGACGGTGCAACTCCAGAAAAAGCTTTAAGCGCGCTTGCTGAACTCAACACGAGTTCCCCCGCGCCGTTCACTTTCACCCAGTATCCTTTTCCGGGTTCTAACGTTGTTGCCGCTGCATACCCGCTTTCGTTTTCATAGCCAAAATATTGTGAAGAGACTGTCGTTCCGATCTCGGCGATGCCGGAGACATCTAC
This sequence comes from Bacteroidota bacterium, assembly GCA_004322375.1. Classification (GTDB taxonomy): domain Bacteria; phylum Bacteroidota; class Ignavibacteria; order UBA10030; family SZUA-254; genus FW602-bin19. The sequence continues at coordinate 2,046 of SCUC01000565.1, read as the reverse complement.
GGGTGTTGAAATTGTGCCGATGATGTTCCACTTATCCGCAACGCCAACTGTTTCTATCACAAGGGGAACACCTTGCATCTGAACAACCCGGGGAGAAGCAAACTTGAGCCAGTATCCGAGCCCGACGGAAAGCGATTCCTTTGGAGAGTAGCCGTTCTCATAAGAAAAAGCCTGGGATGCTGCACCCGGGAAAAGCGTTATCAACCGCATATCGCCTTGACGGGTAGGCGCCGAAACAAGGTTCCATCCGTCTGAAACGGAGAATTGCACCGAGGATGGATTTGACAACGCATTATATTGAGACCAAAATCCAAACTCGTTCTGATATTCTGTTGAGGAGGTCGTTCCTGTCGCGGTCTGGCCTAGAGTAATGTCAGAGGCATACGGTCCTAAAGCAGATTTGCCGCTACCGCTGGAAAATGAGTTACCGAGAAGCCGGTATTGCTGGGCTGCCAACCGGCAATTGGTTACCAGCACAATCACGACAATAATACATAATATTTTGTTATTGATTCTTATAACCGAATTCCACTCTCTCGCTACGTTGAAACTCTGACGAGAAAAGCGAAGCATCGTCGAGGATTTTGTTAATATTACCTGTTTCATGAAAACGCCTTTCCGAATACTGATGTGCTTAATAGCATTTTGCTTGATTAACCATAGACTAAACAACGGGCACTACTTCAAAGGTTTATCAACCACACTGGAGAATGATTGAGCATCAGGATTTATATTTAGCATAGCCTGAATAGCTTTCAGGTTCGCTCGTATGGTTTTTAATTCCATGTTTTCTTCAGCTAACGTATCAATAGTAAGCTGCATGGTTGCGTGTTGAGCGCGAAGGGCTTCAATAAGCTGTTGCTGTTCCTGCACCGCTTTTACCAATGGGACAACGAACTCGGCGTAGCGCAGGCTGTAAAAATCTTTCTTGTTTTTCGGCGCGTCAATGCCGCTAAACTCGTAGCCGGCGGATTTGGCGGCTTCTTCTACTTCTTGAGCGAGAAAACCACTGAAGAGAATATTTTCTACTTCATACTTTCCATTCCAACTGCTCTCTTCGTGCTTGCCGAGATAGGCGTTTTCTTTTTCCACATCATAACGATATGTCACGGGGCGAAGCTTGAGAATAAACTCCAACCCTTTCACCTTTTCGGAGATATTGGACTTGAACCGCGCATCAGAATAGGTAGAGAACCCGACTTGACCTGCAATGCTAGTCACCGAGGTGTTGCCAATACGAACTTGATTAGAGGCTGTAGTTGTTGTGCCATATCCGAGAGTGGTTGCATTGTCAAAATCAGTCAGCGTATCTGCAGGGCCTGTCCCTGCTCCAATATGAGTGTTATTATCTCCGCTTAAATTATTAGAGCCTGCGGAAATTCCAAAACAAGAATTTGAACTCCCATTAATGTTGTTGTAGCCTCCAAACGTCCCAAAAAATGAATTATTCAAGCCCGAATAATTTCGCGTGCCTGAGGATTTTCCAAAGAATGAATTCTGATTGCCACTTACATTTGAATACCCTGCTAAAGCTCCAAAGAATGAATTCAACGCGCCATACTCATTTGAAAAACCGGAATATGCGCCAAAGAATGAATTCTGGGGATTGGAAGAATGATTATAGCCGGAGGCATATCCAAAAAATGAATTACTCTGACCGGTATTGTTTAAATACCCCGCCATAGTTCCAAAAAAAGAATTTTCATACCCGGTAGTATTTGAAAATCCGGCTTTAGAGCCAACAGCTGTATTGCCGAATCGTTCCAAGACATCTTCACCTTGATTATACAACGCAGAATCCCCAATTGCAACGAGATTATGTCCTACGGTATTCATGTATAATGCATTTTTTCCGATTGCAATATTAGAATACCCCGTAGTGTTTGATAAGCCTGATGCTCTGCCAAAGAAAGAATTGCCTGAGCCGGTGGTATTATTAAATCCAGCTACTCTGCCAAAGAAAGAATTATCATAACCGGTCGAATTCTTTGAACCTGTTGCCTGTCCAAAAAAGGAATTGTCGGAACCATCAGTATTCAGTTCACC
>SCUC01000564.1 GCA_004322375.1 Bacteroidota bacterium | reverse complement strand
AGAAGCATATTATTCCGGTTATACCTGATAGATCGTTTCCTAGGAATCATAAAATACCCAATAAGGCTTTTCTTAAACGCAGAAAGGCTATTTAATCCTTAACCTGACAGCATTGCCCCTTAATCCCCTCTCAAGAGGGGACTTATGCGCGGTGCTTACATTCTTAATAACAATCAATCAATGACGAACAAGGAAATAGAATTCGTTCTCCGGATGCGGGACGAGGCGACACAAACATGGAGAGATTACCGCACTCAAATTGAGGCAGGCTCTAAAAATGTTCAGGCAGCGTTTGCGATCACCGGTGTTGCGGTTAAAAATCTTTCGACTGACCATGCCGTTCTAACCGAAGCGATGAAACAGATGAATGATGAGCAGGCGCGGCAGGTAACTTCCTTTAGAAAAGTGAATGAAGCAATGGCAACGGCTATGCCATATCTTCAACAAGTTCAGCGCGGATTTTCCCTTATCGCTCAGGCAGCCGAACAGGCTTCGGTGCGTGAAATCAATGCGATCAACAAAGCGCGTGCCGCCGCGCTCAAATCGAGCAAAGAAAAGCAAGAACAAGAGCTTGAGCGGATTGATACTCTCCTCGATTCGGAAACGCTTTCGGAGGAGCAGAAGAACAAGCTGCGCGCAGAGCGGAACGGGCTGGTGAAGAAATTTCAAATCGAGGAGGATGCAGTAAGAGAACAGTTTGATAAGAAAGAACGCGAAGCAAGGTACAAGGCATTTAAAGCTGATAAGGCTGCGAAGATTGTGCAATCCATTATAGATACGGCTAGCGCGGTTGTTGAAGCTCTGCCGAATATTCCTCTCTCAATAGCCGTGGGCGCGCTCGGTGCGGCGCAAACGGTATTGATTGCGTCCCAGCCGGAGCCGCAATTTCATCATGGCTCAGGCGGTCCTGTTTTTTTCAATGCGCCGCCATCGCAAAATATCCCCATCCTCGTTCGCGGAGGAGAAACATTTGAAGTTACAACCGAATCGGAACAACGTAGAGACTCTCTGCCGGAGCGTCTCTACGGCTCGACATTTATTATCAATATTAACGGTCCCATTTCCACTCCTGAAGCGTTCAAGAAAATCGTGCAGGATGGAATGAGGCAGATGGGGATTACCGATGTGAATCAATATTTCAAAAACAATCGCGCGAAGGTTATGCTTGCGTAAGTTGCATGAAAATAAATATAGGGTTCTTCTAAAAACTACCAAGGCTCCACCCTGCCTACGGCTCGTAGAGCGTCCTCGCAGGGTGAAGAATACAATTTAGTTTTGTTGTTTCTGCGAGGACGCAGAAACGAGCGATGGTTTTTTTGGAACTTCCCTTTACAGGGTAACTTCAGTTAATCATTTTCACAATCATCCAATCATCACAAGTGAACAATAACAGGTGAGACTCACCGTTTCAAATATATTTAACGCTCTTGCCAAAGGAGGAAGCAAGCGGATTCGATTCGCCGTTAAGGTGAGAGAAGCAGCTTCCTATTCTGATGAGCTGACATTGAATAACTGGAGGGATGTTACCGCGATGATAAACAGAGCATCGTTTCCATCTATCAGACATTCGATTGAATATGAACCGGGGCAATTTACATCGAGCAGGATTACGCTTGAGTCGGACGGAATCCAGACATGGAAAACTATTTTACCGATTACACAACCTTTTACTCTTGATGTTGATGCTTTCGATGATGCAACTACACCATTAGGATAACCGAAAGTACGAAAAAAAACTATAAGGAATTCAGATGAGAAAACTATTATTACTTATGACGCTTTGCTCTTTACTTCTTGCTCACTGCTCAGCGCTTGATGCACAGACACGGACACCAAAACTTTCTTTTCCGCTTTGGAACACGGGGCAGGTGTTGACAGCAGGCAGTAAAACCGATACGTCAACTTCAAATGCGGGATTGAATTCGTTGTCGCTCCGGGTTGACAAATACTTGGATCTGGCGGCATTCAAACATTTGGATAATAACTTCAGCGTTGCACAAACATTGAACGGCGACCTGGAGATGATCCAAAATACCTCTTCTGACGTTACGGTAACCACCTATCATGGAACAAATGTTTCGAGCGTAACGCTTCGAAGAAGCTTAGGAAGCTCATCTTCTCCTTCAGCAGTAACAAGCGGCAGTGAACTGGGGAGAGTGCAGTTTCTTGGACGCGGAGCAACCCAGTTTGTCAACGGCGGCAGCATCGTGCTTTCGACAGCGACGCAGAATTGGACAGACGTGAACGCCGGCGCGGAGCTAAAGTTTTATACGACGCCAAACAACTCGACGACAAGGACGCTCGCGCTGACAATCGGGCAGGATCAAAAGGTTGCCTTAGCCCAGCCGTTAGGATTAAGTTCCGGTGGCACAAACGCGAATCTAACAGCGAGTAACGGGGGTATTCTTTACTCAACTGCTTCCGCGCTTGCTGTGCTTGCCGGTACGGGAACGGCAAATAAAATTCTTCTGTCCGGCTCAAGCTCCGCTCCATCGTGGAGCGGCGCGACGTACCCTTCGGCAGGAGGAAGCGATAACAATTTTCTTCGTTCCGATGGAACGAACATCGTTAGCGAGGCGGTGACGAACGATATTATCAAGGGAGGTAGCTGGGTTTCTGTTTCAGCCGCCGATTCGTTTACGATTTTTGAGGCGAGGGAAAATTATACCGTAACGGAATTGCGAGTGAAACGAATAGGAGGAACCGCAGCAGGCGTTATCGTTACACGTACTCGTTCCGGCTCGCAGGTTGATTTATACTCGACTCAGTTTACGACAAACGCGAAGAATATCAATGATGGCTTCGAGCCATTTACCGGAGGCAGCTTACAAAATACATCCTTGCAGGCAGGTGATGTGATTCGTATAGTCATTCGGTCTATTTCAGGAACAGTTTCAGAACTCTACATTCAGGTTACGATGACGGAGACACTCTAATGAAACAAATCCCATTTCTAACGAGGCTCGCCAAAGGCGGCAAAGTCGTCATACAAATCAGCGTAATCATAGTCCTGTTCATCTTCGCGTCTGAGGGACCCAATGGCGGCGGCACCTTCACAAGCGATGCCGGCAACGGTGGTGAATGGATGTGGAATAGTCCTTCCAATGCAGGCGCAAGCGATAATGTCTATGCTAACTTCAATGCAGATAACAGCTCAAACTCTGAATGGTTGATGGCTACGAATTTCGGTTTTAGTTCTGTGAGCGGAACGGTGAACGGAATTGTCGTTGAGATTGAGCAGCGAGGCGTAACAGGCTCGGTATTCGAGCAAGATATACGTCTTGTGAAAGGAGGCACAGTACAGGGGGACGACAAATCAACCGGGGCGAACCTTCCTGTAACCGATACATACGTGAGCTATGGAAGCTCATCCGATTTGTGGGGACTCTCGTGGAACGCAGGCGATATAACTGCAAGCACCTTTGGAGTTGTGTTTTCTGTAGCATTTTCAACGCCAACACTAACCCGTGTTGACCATATCCGAATTACCGTGTATTACACGCTGGCAACTCCGCCTACGAAGCGAAGGGTATTCGGAGAAATCCGCGACATGAACGGCAATGGCGAAGTAGAGTTGGTGGATGAATACGATTACCGCGTATCCGCCAAAGGCGGATGGAAGTTTGCTCACTAATGTCATCTTGAGGTTAATCAATGGCAAGTCATTGTTATTAACATTGATGACAAACTATGTGCAGGTGAGTATTTTACCTCTACCCATCCCGCCAACATGTATCGTGTTTTCAGGAATCCGTTTTGCCCTTCCCTACTGCGTAGGGAAGGGATAGGGATGGGTAAAGTAATGAAAACGCCACTTTCAGCCTTCTATTGCAATCAAAATGACACTTGTCATAAGCAGCGAGGTCGAAGGGAAATTTTTGCCACTCACTAATTAACCAGCTAACAAGCTAACCAAACGTGCAGACCGAACTCAAAATAGAAATGCAGCTTGAGGGAGCGGATGATGTTCTCACCGTCTTCTCAGGATTTGTTGACCTTCAAGGAGCGGAGTTTAACGAGCGAACCGACAACGTCAAGTTCGATGTCTATTCGTATGATGACCGTGCCTCACGCATCCCTGCTGAATTGCTCACCACGCAATACATCAACGGCGATATTGACGGAAGCGGAACGGACGGACTTGTGTTGCCGGAAATTCCTTACCTCTACATGAAGGATGCGAACATCGCAAGCTACGTGTTGCAGCCCGGACTTCATAC
>SCUC01000563.1 GCA_004322375.1 Bacteroidota bacterium | reverse complement strand
TCACCTCGTCCCTCCCAACATATGCCACGCAAACATCGAGCATGTGCGCGCCTTCTTTTACTGCTTCCTTCCCCATTCCGACGATTCCTTCCCAATCTTCTTTGCCAAGCAGCTCACGGAACTGTTTGCTTCCGTTCGCATTTGTTCGTTCACCGATAAATATGGGCGGCGGGTCGAGATGTAAAGGCACGGATTGATAAAGACTTGAAACGCTGGGAGTAAAACTCCAGCTTCGTTCCTTAGGAGCGAGATTACCAACCGCATTTACAAGGCGGCGAATATGTTCCTTCGTTGTGCCGCAACAGCCGCCAACAATGCTAACACCGAGGTCTTTTACAAAACGTGATAAGTATTGAACAAGCTCATCCGGCGAAAGATGATAATGCGCCCTGCCGCCAATGTTTTCAGGAATTCCGGCATTAGGCATAACAAACACCGGCTTAGGACTGTTAGAGCAGAGATAGCGAACATTCTCCGACATTTCTTTCGGACCCGTGGCACAGTTCATTCCAATAACGTCAATATCATACGGCTCAAGCGAGGTAAGCGCTGCGGCAATTTCCGTTCCGAGGAGCATAGTACCCATTGTTTCAATCGTAACCGAGGCGATGACTGGAACACGTACTTTTGCTTCTTCAAAGTATTCAAAAATGCCATACAGCGCTGCTTTGGTTTGAAGAATATCCTGACACGTTTCGACAGAAAGCAAGTCAACTCCTCCTTCAACCAATCCCTTCGCCTGAATTTTGAACGATTCTGCCATATCCTTGAATTTGATATGTCCAAGTGAAGGTAGTTTTGTTGTCGGTCCTAACGAACCTGCAACAAAACGGGAATGGTTTGCTGTAGAAAAATCCGATGCAACGCGTTTCGCTATTTGCGCTGCCTTGAAATTTAACTCATAAGCCCTATTGGCAAGATTGTATTCTGCAAGAACGATGGATGTTCCGCCAAATGTATCTGTTTCAATAACGTCGCAGCCTGCCTCAAGATAATCGCTATGCACGTTTTCCACTGCCGATGGTTTAGATACAACAAGATACTCGTTACATCCGGCAAGAGCGTCACCGCCAAAATCATCAGGGGTCAAGTTCTGTCCTTGCAGGTGCGTACCCGTCGCGCCATCGAAGACGATGACTTTTTGTTTTAGGATGTCGAGAAAAGATTGCATACTAGGCTACTTTTATTAGGGGATAGTTTTGGATCTATGCTATATGTAAATATGGAATTTTTATTTCTTGAGAAGAGATACATTTGTCAAATGTTTCTTTACTAAAACTTAGTTCTTCAGTAAATTTCTTATAACCAGTATTATAAAAATTCCTTAGTATGAATTCTAAAAAAATATGAGGAGTTAGTGGACTGCAAACTGGTATCCTGCAATTTTGATATTGACCTAATGTAAGGTGGGATTTGGGATGTTCGATATCGACATGGCTATCTTCAGAAAAATTATAATCAAATCTAATTGGAAAAGATACAATCCCCTTTCTAATTATATCAGCAAATATTTCATCTTGTTCGTATATTTCAGGGTTGTTCTGGTATTCATCTAAATCTGGAGATGGAAAGAAAGTTAAACGATGGTAAGTGATTACATTGTTATCAAATTCATAAAACATTTGAATAAGGGCACCATCAATCATTTGAAAATTAAATAACTTCTCTTCATAATATGATTGATAAATTTCACGATAAGGAAGGTTCCTTAAAGCTATTGAATAATCTCCCTTTTCTCCAATTGTTATTTGCCAAAGACTGGCACCTATTTGTCGCATAACGGGATAATTTTGTTTATTACAAAGTCCTTGACGAACAAATTGTAAAGTTGCCCTTTTACTCTGTTCATAAATTTGCTGCCGATCTAACTGCATTATTTTACTCCCAAAATTTTTCGTAACCCTTTTATTACCTCTTGAGGATAATCTTCAATCACGGTTTCTCCAGAATTAAGCGAATCTAGAATACTCTTTAAGTCAGTTCTTTTTCTCTTAATTTTGTTTTTATCTAATTCAGTCATGTCTCTATTTATGATATTTAGTTTACGCCTTTCTTTTTCATCTGGATATTGAAAATTGAGTTCAAAATTATTTTGTTTTAATTTCAAGAATTCTTCTTCCAGCATTTCCATTTCTTTACCGACACCACTTACTCTTACCCAAGCTTTACTTCTTGTAATTGCTGTGAATAATCTGTTTCTAACTCTTGCTATTTCGCCTCTAAATGCACTATAACCATCATGGGCATTAATTACATACACCATGGCTGCTTCATTTCCTTTTGCACGAAAAACACCTGTAAATGTAACAGAGTCAGACTCAAAAAAGATATCTGGCGAAGATGATATGCCAGCCAGATTATTATTAATTCCTAATTCAAGAAGTTTTTCTCTTGCAGTATTCACAGCGTCGCGTGTAGTGAATGGATTAGGATTAATGACTACAATATCATCAGGGTCAAGTTCATCCGTTTTCAAATTAGTAACAATTTCATTAACCAGCCATTCCATTTGGTCATCGTCGTCCTTAAAAGTGTGAAACTGAATTAGATCTTCAATAGGAGAATGTTCTTCTAAAAAACGGGGGCTTGTTTCAGGGGTTCTTTCCAATGTTACCATTTTTCCCTCTTCTATATTTCCAAATTTGTTTGTGTAGCCAATTTCTCTCCATAATTCTTTTTGATCAAACATTTGGATAAGACCGATTTTGCGATAGATACCAAAACCTATTGCGTGTGCTGTGGTTAAAACCGGTCTTGAGTTTCGATAACAGACTTTCAAAATAATGTCTTGCTTGGCTTTATTAGGTACTGGTTCGATAAATAGAACTCTCGGAGTTCCATCTTCTTTTTTACCAAATATATCTTCGGGTGGGGGAATTGACTGATTCGTCAAGCTCTGTAACTCATCATAAGCATATATTAACCGATTTGGCTCTTTCGTCATTTCAAAACATAAACGAAGAAAATTTGGAGAAAAATCCTGTGCCTCATCAATTAATATTACATCATAAATTCTTTTATACTCTTTAGTTTTTCTTAATGCTTCAGTACAAACTCCTGTAAACTCATTTCCTTGTCCAAATTTCCTTTGGGCGGACTTAAAGTCATAATATTCAATACTATTCTCACGGCAAAATGTATAATAAATACCATCTTGCTTTTTTTCGCCAGGGGCACCCCAAGCATGAATAATATGAATTTTTTCCCAATCTGGTTCATCTCCCGTTTGCTCTAGAATGAATGATGTAATAAATTTTTCAAATTGCCCTTTAAGAGACCTCGTATAAAAAGTGACTGCAATTTCCCAATCTGGATGTTGAGCATGTAAATAAGCAACTTTTAATGCTATTACAATTGTTTTGCCTGAACCAGCCAAACCTCTAATCCTCTGGACACCTTCAAATGTTTCTATTACTGCACTTGCTTGAGTTTTATCAAGATTAGCAATTGAATCTTCAAGTTTTTTAAGTTTAGCACCGCGGGAAGCAGGTTTTGTAATTTGCCGTCTTTTTTTTCCTTTCCTTATGTTTGTTATAGATTGTATGACTGCCACTAGTTGGTGATAATATTCAGAATTTTCCCAGTTTAGGCTTGTAATAAATTCCGACAAAGTATTTTCATTACAAACTGGATTAACATCTGAAGTAAAACCATCCACTCTTTTAATTGAAGGTGCAAATGTTACGACTGAAATTTTAACCTTAAGCTCACGGCCAGCAGAAAGTTTTTTGTTGTTAAGTAACTTTGCTTGAAGTTTATTATAACTTTCATCTTGTAATTCTTGGTAATTGCCCAAATCGTTTCCTTCAACTAAATGAAAGATAATCGCTCCTTTCTCTGGTGTAAGGAGAAGGGCATCAATCGGAAACGGACCGTCTGGAGACCCAATTATAGGGTAGCCAATATATAGTGATCCATTAATAGCAAGTCCTTGCAATAACTTTGCCAACTGACTACTAGCAACAGGCTTATCTGTGGTACCCCAAATAGTTTCAATCATAGCTTTTCCTTAATTTTTTTTTAGAAACAATAATTTAATTATTTCTATTGAAATCAAAAACATGTTTGTTTATGTATCATTAACCGTTCCGCATACTGTAACGCAGCAATAATATCTTCTTCTTCCAAATCAGGATATTCTTCTAAAATATCTTTACGTGTTTTACCGTTTGCTAATAAATTTATTAACAGCCTAGCTGAAATTCTCATGCCGCGTATTGTAGCTTTGCCTGCAAGGATGTCTGGATTGAACGTGATTC
>SCUC01000562.1 GCA_004322375.1 Bacteroidota bacterium | reverse complement strand
CCCCAGGGGTCATACACTGTCACCGAAGGTTCAAACCCTGAATGGATTCAAACTGCCCCTGCTTCCGGAAGCTATACTATTAACCTCAATTCTTGCCAGATAGTTGATAGTATTAATTTTGCCAACCGGATGCGTGCGTGTACACCGCCTCCTTCAGGTATGGTCGCATGGTGGACTCTCAAAGAAACGGGCGGCACCGCTTTTCAGGATGATGCGGGTATTCATAATAATGGTACGAGTTCCGGCGGACCTACTCTGGCAACTGGAAAAGTTTCAAACGCGCGCTCGTTCGACGGTTCTGACGATTATATCGAAGTTCCCGACCATGCTGAGCTCAATTTCGGCACGGGCGATTTTTCCTTCGACGCGTGGATAAAAACAACAGATAGCAATAGCGTCAAGGTCTTCTTGGATAAACGCGTCAGTTCTCCCGCTTATCGGGGATATGAAATTTTCCTCTTTAACGGAATCCTCCATATACAACTTTCCGATGGCACAAGCGATAATTATGGTTCGGGAACGTTCGTTGCCGATAATCAATGGCATCATATTGCTATTACGGTTGATAGAGATACTGCAAACGGTATTGCATTCTACGTTGATGGCGCGCTCGTCGCCAATGCAAATCCAACAAATCATAGCGGCACTCTAACCAATTCAAGTCCCCTTCGCTTAGGAAGCGATATTGCAGGCGGTGGCACACCGTTTAATGGAACCCTGGACGAGATAGAACTTTTCAGCCGCATTCTTACTCCCACAGAAGTACGCTCGCTCTGGGAAGCAGATACTGCCGGCAAGTGTATGACCGTTGATTCCTGTTTGAATTTTGGAACCATCAACCCTTGCCTCTGCTCTTGTAAGACTGTTACAACTACAGGAGCTGTAACTCCTACATCCTGCGCAAGCGGAAATGAATCATACGGGCAATTAATCATTAACGCTGCCCCTAATTCCTCATTATTATTGGCATGCTCTATCCCGACTCAGCTCATTAATGGCAGTAATACAATTCCTCTCTCCAATATGACTGCATCGTATAGCACTACAGGCGTTTCAGGAACGTTCACCTCGTTTGATCCGTTTGCCGGGACTACGGTAACTACCGGCTCGACAGGCGACGTGATTGTCCGTTTCGGAGGAAGAATATGCCCCTTAAGAAATCTTCCTGGTGGAGAATATACAGGTTATCTTCTCCTCACCTGGAAATATACAGGAACACTAACTCCTACTACGAATGACCTTGGACTATGTATTACTGCCGACATCATTGACGAAAATTGCTGTGTTACTGCTCCTCCGAATCTGTCCAACTGGTGGTCGCTTGATGAAACTTCCGGCACAACCTCTGCCGATAGGAAAGGCTTTCCCAATACTGGAACGCACGTCAACTCGCCTACTCCTGTTGCCGGGAAAGTTGAAGGGGCATTAGATTTCAATGGTGTTGATCAATATATTGAAGTTCCTGATCATAATGATTTAGATGTTGGCGTTGGTGATTTTACCATTGACGCCTGGGTAAAAACTACGAGTACAGCCGCATTTTCAATTATCCTCGATAAGAGAATAGCATCTCCCACTCAAGGCTATTCGTTCTTCTTGATAGACGGAGTATGGTTCCTTCAATTAGCGGACGCTTCCGGAGGCTCCGATGTTTGCGGTCCAACCGCCAACTGTATGAATTATTCCTCGACCATCTTTGTTTCAGATGGAGCGTGGCATCACCTCGCAGTTACTGTTGATAGAAATAATCCCTCAGGAATAATCTTTTACTTCGATGGGATCGCGAGCGGTGTTACAGCCGATCCAACCGGACAGGCTAATTCATTGTCAAACAGCGCTCCCCTGCGCATCGGGACACGTTCCTTTGATCTTAACAATCCCTTTAGAGGACAATTAGATGAAATCGAAATTTTCAAACGCGCATTAACGCCCTCTGAAATACTCTCGTTGTATTTTGCTGATTCACTCGGCAAATGCAAGCGTGATATTGTAGATGACAGTTACGATGTTGTCATCAATCCAAAATGGAACATCGTTTCTGTGCCTGTTGTTGCGCCTGACTTCACGAAAACGACTTTATTCCCCGACGCGCTCTCTGTGGCTTTCACATTCGACGGCGCTTACGCTCCTGCGCCAACATTAGATAATGCACATGGGTATTGGATTAAGTTTGGTGATACTGCTACAACTAACCTTACGGGAACACCAATCTTTGCCAATTCCTATCCTCTCAATGCTGGCTGGAATATGGTCGCATCACTTGGCGCACCTGTTGATGTTTCTTCTCCGTCACAGGTTGCTTTGATGACGATGCCAGAAGGTATCATTAGCTCTAGCTTCTTCGGCTACAATAACGGTTACTCTGTAGCTTCATCGCTTGAACCCGGAAAGGGATATTGGGTAAAAACAGATGAAGATGGCATTCTCTCTCTCGAAGCATCTGTTGACCTCGGAAAACAAGCCGCTCAACCTGAACAATTGGCTCTTTCTCAATTAAAAAAGCTCACGTTCAAGGATGCGGTACAGAATGGACAGACACTTTACTTTGGCAATAATCCAGGAGAAAACTTCAAACAATCGCTCTACGACCTGCCGCCGATGCCGCCTCAAGGAGTGTTCGATATCCGCTTTGCTTCACAAAGGATGGCCGAAATTTATCCTGATAACGAAAATCGAGTGCAGGAATATGTGATAAACCTAACATCGGTTACTTACCCTCTCGATATCACGTTTGACGTTCCTGAAACCCAGCGAGAAAAAATAACACTCGTTGCTATGTTCGATGGCAAGGTTATCAAAAAATACACATTGAGAAATAATGAAAAAATCACTATCGAAAACCAATCCGTCAACAGGATAGTCTTGAAAACAACAACGCAGACTATTATTCCGACACAGTACACACTTTATCAATGTTATCCCAATCCGTTCAATCCATCAACAATGATTGATTTCGACATACCTGCAAATTCGTATGTCACTTTGAAGGTATATGACGTTATCGGCAGAGAAGTAGTAACCATCCTCAACCACGAGCAATACGATGCCGGCAGATATCAAAAGGTCTTTAATGCCAATAATCTTGCAAGCGGCTTATATTTCTACCGTATTACCGCCGTAGGACAAGACGGCATCTTGTCCTACACCGACATCAAAAAAATGGTATTGCTCAAATAATTTCATATGCGACTCACTTTTCGTAGGACAAGAGGGCATCTTGTCCTACACTCCTTGAAAAAAAGTGAGTCGCACATTCCATTTCCACTGTAGGGGCGAGGTCACCTCGCCCCTACAATTTTTATCCCACGACCTCTCTTAAAACTCTATTCACACCTACGGGCTGTAAGCAAACACTCCAATACTTCGCCTTATCTCCTCTGCTCCTCTGCCCCCCCGCCCTCTCGTAGCTTGCGAAGCTCATAGCGCAACCCTTCACAGCCCATTCCGTATCTAATAATGTGACTGAAAGAATTGGAACTCTCTTAAAAAGATTGTATGTTACGCGATTGGTTATTGAAATAACGCATTACTAAACGATTTGCCATGATACAGCGACTGAATCTTTCAGCCAAAATTCTGGTAACGCTCGCGCCCGTGTTTGTCCTTGGAGTATTGTTGAGCATTTTTCTGGATTACAATTTTCAGAAACAAACGCTCCTCAAACAGACACAGGAATCGGCGCAGCTCCAATCGAATATCATCAAAGCCTCTCTGGTGAATATGATGGTAACCAATCTCCGCGTCAACGACGCGTTCCTCCACGCGATAGAAAATTCCGCCGGCGTAGATGAACTTGCCGTTCTCTTCCATGCAGATAGTCTTTACCTGCTGTCGCAATATCAGGATTCAGCTCGCTCTCTCCGTTTACAAAAACGCGAACAACAATTTTTCGCGGGGAAAACTATTTCCTCCACCGAGATTTACTCGTCGCAACAACCGCTCCTTATTGTCAGTTGCAGCGAGCATAAGCACTCATCCTATGCGCTCGACTCCCCGGGGCAGGAACCGTTTTGGCTTCCTACCTGCGAGTACCTTACGGTTGTCATGCCATTTAAATCGGAAGCAATTTGCCAGCAATGTCATAATGTCCCCGAAAACAAAGTCCTTGGGGCGGCATATATGGAAATCGGGCTTGAAAAAACAGCTTCCGCGTTGCGGATGAATACCATACGCTCAATATCAATTTTTCTTGTCTTCTCTGTCTTTGCCATGCTCATCGGATTTTTCATTTATAATAAGTATATCGCAAAACCGGTCTATCAATTAGTTAATGCAACCGAAGTGCTGGGAACAGGCAATTTTGATACCCCAATTTCTGAAGGATACGATAACGATGAATTCGGCAAACTGGCAAACGCCTTCGAACGGATGCGCCAGCGTTTGAAAGAAGTTCAACAAACACTCATCCAGAAAGAACGACTTTCCACGCTCGGACAGATGGCAAGCAGCATCATCCACGATTTCCGAAGCCCGATGACAACAATCTCCCTTTCGTTAGATGCCTTGAAAAGAAACCAGAACGCTCCTACTGCTGCGAATCAAAAGCTGTATGAAAATATTTCTACTTCGATTCAGCGCATGAACCTCATGACACAGGAATTGCTTGAGTACTCAAGAGGTGAAATTAAGCTCGATATCAATGAGCATAACGTGAAAGAATTTGTAAAGCACCTTGCCGCGTCAATCGAGGCAACCCTTCAGCAAAAAAATATTCAACTTGTCGTTCAAGACCGTTGCGATAATTGCAACGCGTTATTTGACAAGGAACGTCTCTCTCGAGCATTAATTAACATCATCAACAATTCCGAGGATGCGATGCCATCTGGAGGCACGTTGCGTTTTGAAACAATTCGCGATAATGGCACTGTAACCTTTAGCATCTCCGATACTGGAAATGGCATCCCCGAAGATGTAAGGGATAAGCTCTTCGATCCTTTCGTTACCTCCGGCAAAAAACATGGGACCGGCTTAGGGCTTGCCATCACAAAAAAAATCATTGAAGAACACAAAGGAAACATTAGCTTCACCAGCGCTCTTGAAAAGGGAACAACCTTCACAATCAAGATACCGGTACGGAAACAAGAAGTCTTAAGTTGATTTCTCGAATTATGGCTTGACGTACTACATTAAAGTGGTTTTAAAAGTACTCCCGCACCATACTGCTTCCTCGCAGCATGATATTTTTTTGTATT
>SCUC01000561.1 GCA_004322375.1 Bacteroidota bacterium | reverse complement strand
CCTTCAATGTTTCCTGATTAGTTTCAGAAAACAGCACCCGCTTGCTATCAGGGAAAAAATCGTGCATGCGGATGTATGAATTTTCGGAAGAAGGTTTCGCAACTTCATAGAGCGCGAGCTTCCATACGGAAGCGGCGTACAATTTTTTATCGGAATAATACGCGAGCAAGCGTCCGTTGGGCGCCCATCGTAATCCGCTTTCGTACGCATCCGTTTTTGTCATGCGCTCAAAGTTGGTAAAGCTGGTATCGGTGATAAAAATATCTCCGTTGCGCGTGCAAGCGACTGTTCTGCTGTCGGAAGAAAGCTCGATGTCGCCCAGAGTGGTATCGGCAACCTGATATCGCCGCGTGCCGTCGGAGTTCATCATCCAATAGCGATATTTATTTTCCGCCTTGCTGTCCCATGAGTAGATAATGAAGCCGCCATCGTTTGAAAGTATGGGGCTGGACGGCCTTGTTCCGGCAATATATGGTTTCAGGAAAATACGTTCGAGCGAGAGAAGCGAGTCGGAGGCTGACTGAGAGAATGCGGTGAAGAAGAACATAGCGCAAAAGCCCAGTAATGTTGTTGCGCGTCTAGTTGATGATTTAAGCATATTAATGTAGATAGATTTTGAAAAATTTTCAACAGATAGAAGCTTTTACAAAACCCCATTTTGTCATTCTGAACGGAACGAAGTGAAGTGAATCCGCTAGGGCGGACGTTTCTAAAGGCTACGGAGATGTTTCGTCCGCCAAGGCGGACTCAACATGACAATGGGGAAGTTTTTCAAAGCCTTCAGATAATATACTCAAGGCAGGATAGACTACCAAAGGCGCGGCTCACATGAAAAATGAGGAAGTGAAAAAACTTTTTTCTAAACCTTCTTTTTTTAGTGTTTTAGAGCTAATACACTAAATTCGCTTACACGCTTCCACAATCTTTGGCAAAATCTCCCCCGCCTTACCCAATAACGTTTCATCCGCAAAGCGAGTTAATTCTGTCGGCTCGATGTTGATTTCGACCATATATGCTCCGGCGCGTTTTGCCACTTGAGGAATTGACGCCGCAGGGTAAACAACGGCGGAAGTTCCTACAACAAACATCACATCGGCAAACTCGGCAGCGTGGATGCTGGCATTCCATTCATCCTGCGGAAGCATCTCGCCAAACCATACAACATCAGGACGAATCAACCCTTTACAGGACTCGCAGCGCGGGATGGAATCGGATTGTAATATTTTTTCGTTTGGGTAGGGCTTGCCGCAGCCGATGCAATAATTTCGCTCGATGTTGCCATGCAGCTCGAACACCGTCGTGGTTCCGGCGCGACGGTGGAGATTATCTATATTTTGAGTGACAACGGAAACCTGCTTAAATATTTTTTCCATCGCCGCGATAGCATAATGTCCTGCGTTCGGCTGAACAGTCTGCATAATTTTTTTTCTGTGCTTGTACCACTCCCACACAAGCCCGGTGTTACGCATGAACGCATCGAAGCTGGCAAGCTCTTCCGGCTTCATCTTTGTCCAGATGCCGTCGGTCCCGCGAAAGGTCGGTACGCCGCTCTCGGCGGAAATTCCCGCGCCGGTGAAGACAACAATTCGTTCGGAAGATTTCAGTTTCTCAATAAGGCGAGGGGGTATTGTCATTTGTCAATCGTCATTTGTTATTAGTGAGTTTCCTGTCTTCTGTTATTAGTCCAGGGGTTTGCTATTCAGAGTTTTAGACTATTAAATGGTTCTTTGCTCCAAGTTCACCGCTCGTAGCTAACTGCTCACATCACATATCGCATATCTCACATCTAAGCTATTCATTGCGGTCGTAATTCCAGCCTATCCCACTTCTGTGTTCTAATAATGTTCCAATCAATAGTAACGGTTCGGTAGCCTCCATTGAGCCAGAGTGGAGTTTGGTCATCATAATGTTGGTGCAGAGCCTGTCCCGATTGTCCAAGTTGATTCACCATAAAAGCCTGCCCGGGATTCGCAAGGTCAACAATTTGGCGCATTGACGGGGCGGAAAATACTTTAAAAGGATTGCTGAGCTTGTAATCTCCTTTGGAGATTGTCGTCGCGCTTCCGCTTGCCGGGAAGGGACCTATATTAAAGACCTTATCGAGAGGCTTGCGCGAACCGAACGGATGGGCGAATTCAACCTGATGGATTGCTCCCCACTGCCAGTTTTTCATTTCATCGCCGAGAAGCAGCTGCAGTGTATCTAAAGCATCCTTCAGGCTCTTTCGAATAATATTACTTTTTGTTTCAACCTGACCTGTGGCAACATTATCAAACCATGACGAGCTATCAGCGGTGAGCAGGCGGGTTGCCGCACGATACGGTATGGCGGAAAAGTATATGAAGTCATTAAGAAGAGCGCCGCCCATTTCATCTTCAAACGTGTTGTGAAGCAATTGAACAAACCATTCGTTGAAAATCGTCGTCGCAATGTCTGTTGTCGCGCAGCGAAAATCCCAATTGCGGAGATACTCCAACGCTTGACGCTCGGAAGCGGTCATCGTTGTCTCGGTTGCAAACGCTTGTATGATGTAAGGAGTAATTTCTTTCGCATGAAGGGAGATGACATCCTGCTGGATCAGCTTGAAATCATCTGATGAAGATTTTTCAGATTCAGATAGCAGTTCTTCAATCCTGCGATAGCGGGAAGGCGGCTCCCACAAGGTTGAAAGATACTGTGAATAGCCGGCTCCACCCAGAATGTTATTCGCGCAGACAATGAAGCCCCGCTCCGGATTGATTTCAAAGGGAAGCTCATCGAAAGAAATGAAACCGCTCCATTCATCCCGCCCTGTCCAGCCTTCAAGCGGGAGCATAGCATTCATTGAGTGGCGGAGAGGGACCGATGCGGCTGTCCAAAACGCGATATTTCCCTGGATATCGGCATAGACTGCCGTTTGAGCTGGAACTGTGAGTTCCTTCAATCCGTGAGCAAACTCGATCATGTTTGCAGAGCGATTCATAAGATAGAAGCCGTGGAACTCGTCGCTCATTTCAAAGCCAGTCCATTGCACAGAAATCGGCATGTTGCGAAGAGAATCTCCATGCTGCAGCGGGGCGTTCACATCGTTGATAATAGGACCATGATGAGTAGAACGAACCGTGATGGTAATACTATCCCCGGATTTGAGATGAATGGTTTCTTCACGTACTCCCATCGGGAGCAACTCCCCTTTGAAGCGGTAATTAAACGGTTTGAGAGAATCTTCCTTCTCGATGTAAAAGTCCGCGTCATCGAGCATCGCATTGGTGAAGCCCCAGGCGAGTGAATCGTTATGTCCGATAATGACAAACGGGGAACCCGGAATGGAAACTCCGGCAACATTCCACCCGGGAGCGGAAAGGTGAAGCTCGTACCACCAGTTCGGAACAGTAACGCGTAAGTGGGGGTCACTGGCAAGGATGGGTTTGCCGCTTAACGATTTTTGGGAGTTGACTGCCCAGGCGTTGCTTGCGCCGGAAATATTGCCAAGATGGAAATAGTCGCGGTACCTTCTCACAAT
>SCUC01000560.1 GCA_004322375.1 Bacteroidota bacterium | reverse complement strand
TCTATTATCGGGGAATATCAACGCGGGAGATAAATATTTACCTGTCGTCACGTGTTCATATGAGGCTGTCCTAAAAGTAATTTGTAGAGTCCGTTCCGCCCTACGGGTCATTGATGAACGGACGAGTCGAATTCGATGAAATTTCTACACTCATTCGTCCGATTACGAATCGGATTCTACCATACAAGGAGGGCGAGGAAACACGAGCGTAACTTGCCAAGTCAAAGAATATATGAGTATATTATGAATGAGGCTCTGTTTTTTTTCGAAAATGAAAGAAATTTAGCTTCAAACCCCTGTAACTTTTACTTACACACATCCGTTAAAGAAGGTAACTAATTCCTTATGAATTTTAATCCAAATTTCTTATTTCAGGAGAATTTACGCATGAAACAATTCGTGCAGGTAGTGTCGCTGCTGATTATCGGAGCTACGGTCTCAATGGCGCAACCCACCCTCACGCTCGACAAAGCAGTTCAGCTCGCAGTAGAACGCAACTCAACTGTTGTGCAGGCTCGTAATACGTATAGCACTCAGGAAACGGCAGTTCAGGCTGCCTACGGCAATTTATTCCCATCAGTAGGAGTATCGGGAAGCGGCGACTGGACGAAAACAAAAACGCCGGGGTATGTTGTTGGCGGAGTCGCGCAAGGCGGACAGGATGATTTTAGCTCGTATTACCGCGCGGGAATTGGCGCGAGCGTTACGTTGTTTGATGGTTTTGCAAACTACTCAACGATAGACCAGGTGAAAGCGCGGAAAGAAGCATCCTCGGAGAATCTTACGTCAGCCCAGCAGAATGCTATTTATCAGACACACCTGTTGTTTTTAAGCATGTTCCGCACTTTTGAATTATTGAAAGTGAATGAAGACAATTTAAAGCGAAGCCAGCGCCAGCTTACCCGTATTACAGAAGCAAACAAGGTCGGTTCCGTAGCGCTTGCCGATGTGTACAGGCAACGCGTTCAGGTTGGCAGCGACGAGCTTGCGCTCATTCAATCACAAAATAATTTGGACAAAGCAAAAGCTGATCTCTATTCGTATCTTGGCATTGATAACCCGGACAATTATCCTATCGGGTTTGAAGGAATTTCAACGGATATTGATACCGTAGAATTTGAGATGATGAACAGCAAATATTCAAATTTTGAAAGTCTTCTCAACCAGGCAAAAGAACATCGTCCGGATTACCGCTCTGCAAAGCAGTCTCTCAGCGCCTCAGAATCGGGCATCATCATCGCGAAATCGAGCAATCTGCCCAGCTTGAGCGGAAGCGCAAGCTATGGATATGGAAGCGACGAGCTAAGCTCAATCACCGATAATAGCACGCTTTCGTTCGGACTAAACTTACAGTACTCGATCTTCAACGGCTTTCTAACGAAACTTCAGGTAGAACAGGCGCAAGTAAATAAAATGAATGCAGAGGAACAGCTTAATCAAACGATACGGCAAATACGATTTGACTTACAGAAAGCCATTCTCGATTTAGGAGCCGCGCAGAAACAAATAAAGGTAACAACAACAAGCGTTGAATCGGCGGAAATGGACAGGAAAATCGCTGAGGAAAAGTATAACCTTGGAGCAGGAACTCTGCTTGATGTTCTTATCGCCCAGGCAAATTACACGACGGCAATTAATAATAATGTTAATGCCGTCATAGGATATTTACTCTCGAAAAAACAATTAGAATTTACTCTTGGAACTATCAGTCAATAATAATATTTTGTTGGATGTAACGATATGGCGAACGGAAAAAAATCGAAGAAAAAAATTATCATTTTCTCAATTGTTGGTTTAGTCTTAATAGGACTTGTCCTCTTTGTACTGCTCGGCACCAAGCGCGAGACAGTCTATACGGTGCAAACAGAGAAAGTGCAGCGGCGAACGATAACACAGACAGTTACTGCGACGGGAAAAATCTCTCCTGAAATCCAGGTCTTGATTACTCCCGAAGTCAGCGGAGAAGTTGTTGATTTACCGGTGAAGGAAGGAGATTACGTCAATC
>SCUC01000559.1 GCA_004322375.1 Bacteroidota bacterium | reverse complement strand
CAAAAAGCCGAGTTAAAATCTACAAAAGATAGCGTCAGCTACGGTCTTGGTATGGACATCGGCAAGAACATCAAAACCCAAAAGCTCGATGTTGACGGAGCAATCATTGCCCAGGCGCTCCAAGATTACCTCGATAGCGCAAAACTTTCCCTTACGGAAGAACAATCCCAGGCAGTACTTGCCGCGTGGCGCATGGGCTTGATGAAGAAACAACAGGAAGAAGCCGCAGCACAGGGAGAAAAAAATAAAAAAGAAGGTGAAACGTTTTTAGAAGAAAATAAAAAGAAGGAAGGCGTTGTTACATTGCCCAGCGGGTTACAATACAAAGTGATGAAATCCGGCAGCGGACCAAAACCCACTGCTACACAGACGGTCACTGTTCATTACAAAGGTACATTGATAGACGGCACAGAGTTTAGCAGTTCCTACACGAATGGCGAACCTATTACTATGCCGCTCAGTCAATTTATCCCCGGCTGGTCTGAAGGATTACAGCTCATGTCCGTCGGTTCCAAATACACGCTCTACATTCCCGCAGGTTTAGGATATGGCGAGCGGGGCGCAGGCGGCGCGGTGCCTCCAAACGCTACATTAATTTTTGAAGTAGAACTGTTAGAAATTAAGTAGTAGCGTACACCACCCTAAATTTTTCTGAACATACATGTTTAGCGATGGGTTTTCCGCCGAAGGCGGATTCGCCTTTGGAGAACATACCCATCGCTAAAACGTTATTACCAATCCTGCCGCAATGGTATCGAGTGGCGCTATCGTATCAACAACATCTTTTTTACGTCTGTGTAAGACATAATGCCATCGTGTCCTACAACTGTTAATGTATAAAAATACACCCCGCTCGCCAACCCGCTTGCATCAAACACCTGAGACTTGAAACCTGAAGCCTGAAACTCATCCACCAGCGTCGCGACCTCTCTTCCCAGCACGTCATACACCTTCAACGTTACATTACCATTAACAGATAACAAATAACGGATAACAGTAGAGGGATTAAACGGATTCGGATAATTCTGATTCAATACAAAGGCGCCGGGAAGTTCATCTCGTTCATTCACACCGGTATAAGATTGTAATGTTCGATATACTCCTCCCTGATAAATGCCCGCTACAAGATTACCCAAATTATCAAATGTCAAGGATAACACGGTGTATGTTTTTAATCCGCTTTTACTCATAGCTGACCAGGTATCGCCATTGTTGGTTGAGGTAAAAACGCCATTATATGTTCCCGCAAAAACCTGCCTGCCTCTGGTAGCAAGCGCCAGCACGTAGGTATTATCAAACG
Source organism: Bacteroidota bacterium (assembly GCA_004322375.1). Classification (GTDB taxonomy): domain Bacteria; phylum Bacteroidota; class Ignavibacteria; order UBA10030; family SZUA-254; genus FW602-bin19. Next base: position 875 of record SCUC01000559.1, on the reverse strand, counting down.
TTCGTTGAATCCAGGAAAGCCCGTTATCCGTTGACCGGGAAACTCCCCCATACCCGCCTGCGAATATTTCCCCCGCGTAATTCACTGCCATTGAAATTATATCCTCTCCCGCAAGTCCTGCATAATCCCAGCTCGCTCCGTTATCCTGCGAAACAAAAATTCCGCTGTCGCCGGTACTTACTGCAATTTTATCGGATGGATCTATTGCGACATGAAACACCTGCTGCGAAGCCAAACCCGCAGCCTGCCAGCTATCTCCATAATCTGTTGAATAATACAGACCGAAATTCGTCCCTACAAACACCTCCTTACCGCTGTTCACTGCAACGCTGTGCGCTGTTCCGCCGAACGTCGAACTTGTTATGTTCGTCCATGTTAAGCCGCGGTTGCTTGTTCTGTAAAGCCCTTCATCGGTTCCGGCAAATAAAAAAGTGTCTATGCCTGTAAATGATGTAATTTCACTGCCGGTTGTTCCCAAAGGAGTTTGACGCCAGCCGGTTCCGATAAACGACGAAGAAAAAATGCTGTTCCCCATCGTTCCCGCATAGATTGCATTTTGTTTATCAACATACATGGCAGAAACGTCCTCGGAGTTAATCGTTGTCGTCTTTTCCCATACCCTCCCGTAATCACTAGAACGATATAATCCCTGAGAAGAGGCTGTTGCAATAAACACATTTGATCGTGTAATAAGAAAATCATCAAATTGGGAAGCGCTCGGACCTATAAATTCCCACTCCGTCGAATCAACGTAACGGTAAATCCCTTCATTCGTGCTTGCATAAATTCTCCCTTGGCTATCTTCTGTCAATACGGAAATCGTTGTTAATGGTAATCCAAGAGAGTCCCACGTTTTGCCTGTATCGGAAGATATG
>SCUC01000558.1 GCA_004322375.1 Bacteroidota bacterium | reverse complement strand
GAAGGCGAATATGCACGAGAGGCTTTTTATCAGGATTTAAAATACGATATTACGGCTTCTAAAATCATTACCTTCAAAGATATCAAGATTGAGGTTGATTCTGCCGACCAACAAAAAATTAAATTTACTGTCATTAAAGGTCCAGATGAAATAGAATATACAACTACGGGTAACGGAAAAACGAAAGAAATTAAAATAGGAACTGGGAAAATAGGAATTACCATAGATGCTGATTGTACAATAAAAGAAATATATACGAATGGTCCCGCAGAAGCAGCCGGACTTATGGAGGGGGATGTTATTCTTCAAATAGACGGATTGCCTGCGCCTTGTAAAGATGGACAAAGATTATTGTCTAAAATAACAGGTCAACCTGGTACCGAAGTTCTACTCCTTGTGAGTCGAGATGGTAAAGAATTATCATTTAGAGTTAAACGAAAAAAGATGTAAACATAGGTCGAAGTTAGTAAACCCATGTTGATAAGTAATTTATCCTAAAAATGAAATCCACTAGCAAATCTACTTCCAATCCCACTTCTCAGCTTATCCCCCTCGAAACCATAGAAAAGAAAATCTTCTTTATACGCGGACAAAAGGTCATGCTCGATAAAGACCTTGCGGAGTTGTATGGGGTTGAGACTAAAGTTCTTAAGCGCGCCGTTAAAAGAAATGTGGAGCGCTTTCCTGAAGATTTTATGTTTGAATTAACGGAGGAAGAATATGCTTCTTTAAGGTACCATTTTGGCACCTTAAAGCGTGGTAAACATTCAAAGTATTTGCCTTACGCTTTTACAGAACAAGGTGTTGCTATGCTTTCCAGCATATTGAGAATCGAGTAGAACTATAAACGTGCGACTCACCTTTTCTACTAAGGAATGAGCAACAAATAGATTGTTTGTATCCTCAAGGTAAGGTGAGTCGCACGTTTATTTACAACACAATCCTGAACAGCAGCCACTCCTTCATATATTTCGCGCCGAGCTTGTTGTAAAAATCAATCGCGAGCCGGTTCCAATCAAGCACCGTCCACTCGATACGCCCGCACTTGCGCTTGCGCGCTTCTTTCAATAACAAAGTAAAGAATTTTTTGCCAATGCCAAGCCGACGATATTCCGGTAAGACAAATAAGTCTTCAAGGTATAATGTCGGTTTTGCGAGAAACGAGGAGTAAGTTTCAAATACAATCGCATATCCCACCGGTGCGTCATCAACAAATGCGAGGAACGCATCAAACCGTTTTTTCTTTCCGAATCCGTCTTCAAGCAACCTGTTCCTCGCGGCAGTTGTCGGGCGTTTCAATTTTTCATAATCGGCAAGCGCATCCACAAGAGTGAGAAATGCTCTGCCGTCATTTTTGGTTGCAGGACGGAGGATTATGTTATTCATGGCAGATTTTAGGTAGTAGGTAAAGGTTATAGGTGGTAGAAATGATCTTATTGAATGTAAGTTTCAGGGTTCATGTTGCAGGCATCAGGTTTTAGGCGATAGGTAATAGGTGATCGCATATCTCATATCCCGTATCTCGTATTTATTTCTATTTTTTTCTAATTTCTTCTTCTATCTCGCGATTCAATTCCGGAAGTCCGGCGTCATTTTTAGTCAGCTCGATATACTTCGTGAAGAAATCCACCGGTCCGTGAGAAATGGTTTCTCTTAACACTGCTCGTCCCATTTGTTTATCAATGGTACGCGCGATATACATTCCTGCCATGGAGCCGTAGCTTTCCCAGAATCCGCTCAGGTTCGCCGAGCGGATGATTTCATTTATTCTTGCGCCGGAGGTTTTACGGGAGAGCAGCTCAGTCGCGTTGTTGTTCAACGTGATAAAAACGTCACGCATGCGCGAATTCCAATCTCTCGGAAGGTAATCTCCCCACTGTTGTTCCATCGAGCAATAGTACGCGATGCCCTCATTATGAATCAAATCAAGCAAGCCGTCAAACGGCAGGGTATGACGTTTATAATACCGCTTCCAAACGGGAGAACCCTCCTTGTAAACGCCAAAGGCGGCATGGAACACTTCATGCGCGACAACCCCCAGCAGCTCAATAAATCGTTCTTCGAGCTTGTCGGAATATTTCACTGCCTGCGCGAGATTGATAACAATGGTAAGCTCGCCTTCATCTTCGCCAACGAATTGCGGCTCGTCGCCCCGCCAGGCAATGCGGCGAACAAACGCATCCACGTTTTCGTGACCGAGCGCGACAACATAAACAGGAATACCAGTTGAAACAGGGACGTCATGAGGAAAAATTTGCTCAACCGTAGCAACAACTTTCCGGTTGAAGTTGCGCCTCTTAAGTTCTTCCAGTAGGTCTTTGATTGCCGCGACATTCTGCTTAGCTTGGTTAAGCTGATAGATATCGCTTTGAATGTTTTGCCTGTATTTAAGTGAATCCAAATAGCTTTTCAACAAATAACCGCCCGCACCTTTTGCCGCAATCATCCCGGTTGTAGAAGCAGCGATTCGGTTGCCGCGTAATTCTGAAACCGCTTCTATGTTCACAAATTGGTCTTCATAGAGTTGAATCGTCTGTTCTGCGGCAGAGTAATCCATGATTAAGGTAACATCGAATTCCTCATGTTCCTGCGCATGCAATTGTGAACATGCAATCAGGCAAAACAACATCCAATACATACTATACTTCATATTCTGTTTGATGGTAACGTTCAAGAGATGTGGAAGCGTTCCCTCGACATCTGTAAATAGTCTCGAATAGGTAGTTATCTTGAAAAAAGGATAATGATGGACTGAAATCACGCAATTGCCATACCTATTATTTTTATGTTTCCCTCTGAACTCAACCCCTCTACGAGGTCATAGACCCTCAGTCCCCCTTCTCTTACAAAGAGAAGGGGGT
>SCUC01000557.1 GCA_004322375.1 Bacteroidota bacterium | reverse complement strand
CAAACATTATCCATTGGTTTCCTTCGCCAATTTCCTGGAGAACGGTATGTTCATCATTCAATGCAATGCGTGATTGATCAATATAATTGATGAGCGTTCTGTTGCCAAGTTCGATATGTCCGGAAGCAGGTTTTAGCTCTCCCAAAATAAGTTTCAGCAACGTAGTTTTGCCTAACCCGTTGCGTCCGATAATCCCTAATTTTCGTTTCTCATCAAAATTAAAATCTAATCCATGAAATAATTGTTTCCCTCCCAATTCCATGCCTAAATTTTTTATGTTGAGAACTTTTGAACCAAGACCGGTAGCCGGTGGGATGACTAATTCAACATCCTCTTCAATTTCATATCCGCCATCAGCCACCATTTCAAAATACTTACTTAGTCTGCTTTTCGATTTTGTTCTTCTTGCACGGGGTCCTTTTCGTACCCATTCAAGCTCTCGCTTTAAGAAACGGTTTCGCTTTCGCTCTTCGGTTTCGAGCTGGGATTCGCGTTCTGCCTTATCAATCATAAAGTCATTGTAATTCCCGTCATGGGAGTAACATTGCCCATCGGAAAGCTCGATAATCCTGTTTGCGATGGAATCTAAAAAATACCTGTCGTGAGTTACAAATAAACATGCGCCTGAAAAATTTTCTAAAAATTCTTCCAGCCATTCGATGGATTCCGTATCGAGGTGATTTGTCGGTTCATCGAGGATGAGCAGGTCGGGTCGGGAGATGATAGCTTTGCATAACGCCACGCGGCGTTTTTCCCCGCCGGAGAGAGTTGTGATAGTACTATTACGCGGGGGCACATTTAACGAGTGCATAGCCGCTTCTATTCTGTTATCGAGATTCCACCCATCACGATGATGAATTTGTTCTTCGAGGATGTGACGGCGTTCCGATGTGTAGGGGAGCGATTCATATTCTCTGAGAATATCAATAATATCGTGCGCGCCTTCCACAATATTTTCATACACGGTTAACGCCGGGTTAAGTTGAAAATCTTGAGAAAGGTAGCCGACAATAATATCTCTTCGCCGCGAAATTGTCCCGGAATCAGCCTCCATCGTACCGGCAATAATTTTGATGAGAGTAGATTTTCCGGAGCCATTGCTGCCAATCAGCCCGATTCTATCATCTTCATGAATGCTCATCCCGGCATTATTTAATACGATTTGCTCTCCGTAGCGAACTACGACATCTTTTGTGGCGATAAGAACAGGGCTTATTGGCTTGGACATGAGTTAGGATTGAATTCAAATTGCACGATATAAGTATACAATATAATAAAAATCAGTTGAGGAGGAGAGAGAATGAAACTTTATCAGTATAAAGAACTTTTTCTATGGTTACTATTGTTATATAAATATGGAGAATACGCAATAGATTCTTTGCGTTCAACGGGAAAGTAGTGATAGTGGTTATTATGGATTGGGAATTGAGGATTTTTATGAGAACATGTGCTTACGAACAAAGGTGTACGAGATAGTTAGGGAGGGTAAATGATACAACTATTCACGTTCACAAATGAAAGGAAATATTATGATGAAATACTCGTTGTTGATAATCGGATTAGTTTTTGTGATAACGGCAACATCGTATTCACAGGGGCTAAGCATAGGACCACAAATAGGCTACCAGCGCGCTCAAGATGCTGATGAAGGAAAACTCATGGGCGGAGCTGCGCTTCGTCTAAAGCTGAGTCCTGCGCTTGGCGGCGAGGCATCGGTTAATTATCGTGAGGAGGGCTACGATGATAATGGCGTCTTCGTGCGGAGTTGGCCCGTGCAGGTAACGGGTTTGCTGTACCCGGTTCCTGTGCTGTATGGAGCCATCGGGGCAGGCTGGTATAATTCAACGCTTGATTACGATCAAAACAAGCCGCGGTACTCAGGTGTTGAAGACGAGACGACCCAAAAATTTGGCTGGCATTTTGGGGGCGGTATCGAAGTTCCTCCGTTTTCCAATACAAAATTGACGGCAGATGTACGCTACGTATTCCTGGATTATGATTTCGATCAGGTTCCGGGAAGCGGCGATTTAACAAGCGACTTCTATATGATTACGGCAGGACTTCAGTTCGGGTTCTAGAGTTTTTCTGAACCCGCAATAGACTGAATAATTGAGTCATTGCGAAAGCAGATCAAGCAAAGTCTAACTTTGTCTTGTGGTGCGGCTTTCGCAGTGACTCTTTTTTTTAATCCCCACTTTAGCTTTCTGATCGCCATATAGTTGCTTTTGTCAACTATATTTATTAGCTTACACTACGTATGATAAGCGAAAACCATGTCAATTCTATGCGAGCATTTAACCGGTTTTACACGGGTATTATCGGGTTGCTCGATAGGCATATATTACACAGTCGTTATTCGCTGCCGGAAGTACGCATTCTATTTGAAGTGTACTATCATGAGCAGTTCACTGCAAAAGATTTGCAGGAAATTATTCGGATTGATAAAGGATATCTTAGCCGCATTCTATCGCTATTTGAGGAAAAGAAACTTATCACCCGGAAGCGTTCAAAGAAGGATGGACGGGCAAGGTATCTTGTATTGACAAAAAAAGGGAAAAGCGAATTTGAGATTCTAAATCGGGCATCGCATGAGCAGATAAGAGAAATACTTCTTCCGCTACGTAAAGAAGAGAGCAAACGTCTTATCCGGCACATGAAAGAAATTCAAAAAATTCTTGCAGTTCATTCTTTTACAAAATAATTTTCTTATGCATAAAAGTATTAGCTTAGACGATATCACCATCAGAACCACATTACGTCCCGGTGATATTGGATATATCATATATCTTCACGGCGCGTTGTATAAACAGGAATATAATTACGGCATCGAGTTCGAGACGTATGTTGCGCAAGGGTTATGCGAATTTTACAAGCAGTATAACCCTGAAAAAGACCGGGTGTGGATTTGTGAACATGAAAGTAAGGTCGTTGGTTTTGTTTTATTAATGAACAGAGGCGAAGCGGCACAGCTGCGGTATTTCATTTTGCTGCCTGAGTATCGCGGCATAGGTCTTGGTAATAAGCTGATGAATCTTTACATGAATTTTATGAAGGAGTCAGGCTACACATCTTCCTATCTCTGGAC
>SCUC01000556.1 GCA_004322375.1 Bacteroidota bacterium | reverse complement strand
TTTGACGGAAGAAAATTGCACTGCTTTGTAGCCAAGGAGCGACACCTCGACGACATACGATCCGGGACTCATTCCCGAAATGACAAATTCACCATCAAAATTGGTTGCTGCTCCATAATATGTTCCCTTCACGGTAACATTCACGCTGGGCAGCGATTCCTTCTTTTCATCGGTAACTTTCCCTGCTATTGTTCCTTTGCCCGATTGGGCATAAGCAGAAAGGAACATACTTTCACCAAGGATGAGTACAACTACAAGCGAAATGAATTTAAGCAGCATGATGGAAGAGCTTTTTTTCATGGCAGAGTAAATTCCTGAAATAACACATGCTCAAGAAAATCTTTTACCGTACCGTTTCCATTTAAACGGTGCAACGGCAAGCTAAGAAAAACAAACGATTTCGCGCCATCTATGATACCCACATTGAGAACTCCATGAGGCTGGGTAGTCCAGGTAGCGCTGCCATTATCTGTGCGAAGCAGCAAACCGTTCGCCCCTACGCACCACCCCTGTGTGCCATTTGTAAAAACACTACCGTTTAGGTTTTGACTCACACCTGACGACACCGCTGACAATGTATCTTCTGCACCAGTACTTACTTTCAATATGATACCGCCATTACCAAATATCCAACCTAAATTTTCATTTACAAATGAGACCGACCTAAGCTCATTAGACGTGTTTGATACAACTTGAGTAGCAGACCAAGAACCGCCGTCATTTGTCGAAGTGAGCTTGACCACTTGCCCCTGCCTTCCAACGGCAAATGCCTTGTTACTTGAAGCGAAATCAATCGAATAGAGATTACGAGTAGTCGAGCTTACAATACTTTGCCAATTGCTTCCATTATCTGAAGTAGTCAACACCATCCCGGCGTCTCCCACAATTATTCCTACGCTGTCGTTCAGGAAATTTACGTCATTAAGAGTCTGCTGTGTTCCGCTTGTAAGAGAATTCCATCCCCCTCCTCCATTAGTCGTCTTGGCAATTGTGCCATAGTTCCCAACGATAAAACCCGTTGATGCGCTGACAAAATGTACCGCTTGAAAATTGGCTATCGTCACAATCGAATTATTTGCCCAGGATGTCCCCCCGTTATTTGTGGTGAGGATGGTTCCGAGATTGCCAACTGCCCACCCGTTGTTGGCATCAAGCATTTGAATTGATTGTAACGTATAACTATTGCCTTCCGCTTGCATTTGCCATGTCAACCCTTTGTCGGAAGTATGATAAATAATTCCATTCACTCCGCACGCCCACGCGTTATCGCCTATAGCGTCAACGGCGCGAAAATCTAGAGATGTTACCGTATAGACATACCTGATGGGATTCCGGATATCATCCTGTAAACGGTAGATATACCGGGCATCGGAGCGTTTATAAATCGGACGAACGTACATCGGGTTATGCGTTGCGGGAGGAGTGCTAAACCGTAACGTGGGGAAGATGTCCGGATCCGAAGAATCGGGATAAACATAATACCCGCCGGGGATGCGCGAATCTCCATAGACGGGCAACGGTCTTGTAGGAGAGACAAGATCAACCTGACTCACGCTATCTATCGGCGCAAAATCTTTTAACGCACCGCTCGGGTCAACCGATGTTTCAAACAACGTGGAATAAATTACTTTCCCTTGATGGGATGAGTTATGAATATATTCATAGAGAGGAATTTGCGCGACACTCAGGCTGGGCCACATGTCTGTGTACCAGAGAACGACGTCGAATAAATGCAGGGTAAAAATCAACGCCGGGTCATAGAATGGCGGAGTATTTCTCCCTACCCTATTGTTCTTTTTATCCTCTGCGGATAAGCCTTGAGAAATTTTCAATACTTCAAATTCGGAAAATTGCCCTGCGCCAACCTGCGGCAAGACCGATTGGTAAAACGACAACGCGGTATTGCTATCTGAATAGATGTAGTCGGCTATAATAAGGAGTTTCCCGCGCGGTTTTTTAACATACCACCTGGCGTTCCCCGTCGGCATGCTGATAAAATGGCTCGAATCTCCCGCGACGTCAATCGCTTGAACAAAAAACTTGTTGAGCGCATTTATTTTTAACCCTCCTATCGTTCCAATCTTAACAGGAGGAGTGATATAGGTGCCTCGATATACGTCTGCTGAAACAACCGAGGTTGCAGTATCGCTCACGGAACGGGGAACAACAAGCGAAAGTAATTTAATATTTCCGGGAATCGTGATCTGCTGTGACGGTGTCGTGGTGTCATTTAAGGCAACGACATATTTTGTTACCGTTTGGTCGCCATCTTCATCCGTGCTGTACCAGGAAAAGGTCGCTGCAGTGAAGGTGGTTTCCGGTTGCACAAACACGTCCACCTGTGTATTCGGGTCTAACGCGAAAAAGATTTTTGGCGGTTGATTTCGCAGGGGCATCGGCTGTGTTGCCCCTTTGGGGTCCATTGCATTGTAGAGCGTGGGCAGCCATGCATCGTCTCCATCGAATACCCCGTTTTCATTTCTATCCCAGTAGGGCGTCGCGGTGAGGTAAACATGCGCGCGGGAAAATTTAACTGTGTCATTCGCGCGTTCTGCAGGAAACTCAAAAG
>SCUC01000555.1 GCA_004322375.1 Bacteroidota bacterium | reverse complement strand
TCTCCGGGAAGAAGTATGAAGACCTTGCGGGCGATAGCGCGATAGCAGGCGACCCGGGATTGAATGGCTGGGTTATCGAATTATGGAAAGATACAGTTCTTGTCGCAAGGGATACGACTTCCGGCAACGGTGATTACATCTTTGATAATGTGCCGACCGGGACATATATGGTTCAGGAAGTTGTGCAATCGGGATGGATGCAGACGTATCCTGCAAGCGGTACGTATTCAGTTGCAATGTCTTCAGGCTCGAATATTACCGGGAAAGATTTTGCCAACTTTAAGCTTGGAACAGTCAGCGGCACGAAGTTCCTCGATTTTGATGGCGATACTGTTAAGGATGCAGGTGAAACAGGATTACCGGACTGGATGATTATTCTCACCAAAGGTGAGAATGCCGATACGGCAATTACTGATTCTGCAGGCAGCTATAGCTTTACTGGCTTACCGGCAGGTTCATATCAAGTTACTGAGGTTGGACAAACCGGCTGGTACCAGACAATGCCCGGTTCCGGTTCTTATACTGTAAACGTAACGAGCGGAATTGTTTCCACCGGCAATGATTTCGGCAACTTTGAATACGGAACAATCAGCGGCACGAAGTATTGGGATAGAGACAGCAACGCCGTGAAGGATGCGCAATGCGAGAGCTATCTCTCAGGCATAAAGATGGTGCTGTATGGAACGCATACGGCTCCCGATACAGCGACAACAGACGGAAGCGGGAACTTTACCTTTAGGAATGTTCCTGCCGATAACTTTACTGTAACAGAAGCGTCTGACCCGTTGTGGCGGCAAACGTTCCCGGCAAATGGAGCGCCATATTCTGTCACAATGACAAGCGGATTGGATACAAGCGGCTTCCTGTTCGGGAATTTCTACATGCCGGATACGTTACGGTTTATGACCTTCATTCACTCCGATTACAATAAAGCCGCACGTGCAAAGCAAAAATCCGGCTTCATCAAAAATCCGTCAACAGGCAACGTGCGCTTTGATGTTTTCTCACGATACGGGTTCGGTTTAGATAACCCCTCTGACAGCGGGCGGTTGCGAATCGGCATCCGCAGACCAGATAGCGCAATAGTGAATAATTGGGGCTGGTTCTTCTACCGACCGTTATTCAAGAACGGCAAGCTGCAGAAAGACGCGGCTATTAAGCACTGGGTTTACAATCAAAAAATATGGGGATTGAAGCGCGTGCCTAAGACGAAGCCTGTTCAATATGTTCTCCGCAACCCTCCCACTTATCTTAATATTCTTGGAGAGCAGAATGTGGAAACGTATTTTGGGAACGCCGGCAACCATTTGACAGCCGAGCTGACGACGCTGAAGACGAATATTGCGGCGAGCGATTTAGAGATAACGCCTAAAGGATTTGGCGACCTGCTCTATGTGTGCCGCGATGGATACTCTGATAGCATGTTTACCGGACAAACGATTCGGCAAATTGTCGCCCATGCCGATACTGCATTGACAATGGGGAGAACAATAGTCCAGGTGAGCGCGAGCCAGCGGGATACAACGTTCCGTATTCCCCTCTCGTATTTAGTAGCGCTCGACACGGTCATAGGACGAATCAATCGTGAATTCAGGCCGAACATAACAGCGACGACGAAGCTGGATACGATTTCTACCAATCCATTAATGCTGAACGGATACAAAGGCTTGTACAAAGTATCGTACCTGATGCGCGACAGTATTGCCCCGGTGCCGCTTGCGCACTTTGACGGAAGCAGCGTTGTGGAAGAACAGCCTGTGGAATTCCGGTTAGACCAGAACTACCCGAATCCATTCAATCCTCAAACGGTCATTCAGTTCGAGTTGATGGTTCCATCGCTCGTTACGCTGAAAATCTATAACCTGCTCGGTCAGCAAGTGGCGACAGTGTTAGATAACCAGGAGATGGAAGATGGTATGCAGGCAATCGAATTCGATGCGACGGATTACTCTTCCGGTGTTTACTTCTACCGCCTTGAAGCGACAGGGACTGACGCAAACGGTCAGGAACATTCGTTCAAGAGCGTAAAGAAGATGACGCTCATCAAGTAATTTCGGATTATTTGATGTAGGCTCGACCTTTAGGTCGAGGTAACACAACAAAAGATCAAAAGCCAACCTTCCACGTCCGTCATTAGCGGACGCGAGGGGGTTGGCTTTTTTTTGTAAAATTAACTTGTATCTTCACTAAGGTTAGCATAAAGCCGATTTCTAAAAGAATCGGCTTTTTTTATTAGTGTGTTTAATAACACATAAATGAGTTCAGCCCTTGTGTT
>SCUC01000063.1 GCA_004322375.1 Bacteroidota bacterium | reverse complement strand
AATAAAAGCGATGGAATCGCTGAAAAAAATGTTCGGGGATTCCATCACTATTTCACAAACAGCTCTTGCGCTTTCACCGACAGAAAAAAAACAAATCTTAGAGCGAAGTAAAACGACCTGGAATTCAGACACGGTAAAAGTATTTGTATGCAAGTCGCCCTCAGGCATCCTTGGATACGGCTTTGTAGACGACGTGAAAGGAAAAGTGCAATTCATAACGTACCTTGTCGCGCTAAAACCGACCGGAGAAATTGTTGATGTTGACGTTCTTGCGTACCGCGAAGCCTATGGCAGTGAAATTACGTACGAATCCTTTCGCAAACAGTTCCACGGTAAAACATCCGGCGATAAGCTGCTGCCCGGCAAAGATATTAAGAACATCAGCGGCGCGACGATTTCCGTCAGGGCGATTACGCTTGGCGTGAAAAAAATTCTATGTACGTACGATATAATGAAAAACAAATTGAAATAATAATTGACGTTCCACCCCTTCCCTTACTTGTAAGGGAGGGGCAGGAAATGTGTTCAAGTTACACAATGCAATCACCTAATCAACATTCTGTTCTATCATGGCGGTTAAAAGACGCAGATGCAACGCTCCGTCTTTTTATCACCACGTTTTTAATCGTGCTTACCATCGGTTATTCCATTGGATTATTTTTTGTTAAGCATACAACTAACAGCACACCTCAGGGTTTAGCAGAAGAATATCGCGGCACACCGGAAGGAACGGAGGCGACCGAATTAAAATATGAAAAGAGTGAAGATGAAATGTATATTTTTCTTCATAATCATATTCTCTCCCTTGCCATTGTCTTTTTTTTGGTCGGAGGACTGTTTTATTTTTCCTCGGAAGTGTCCGACAGCATAAAAAAAATATTAATGGCTGAGCCTGTTGCCGCTATAGTCACGACTTTTGGGGGTATCTGGCTGATGCGGTTTGTCTCGGAACATTTCAGCTGGCTTGTCATTATCTCCGGGATTTCAATGGTTGGCTGCTATTTCATCATGGTTGGATTGATGTTGAAAGAGTTATGGTTTCCAAGACAGAATTGATACATCCCCTCTCCCGACGGAGCTTTCTGAAAGTCACCGGAAGCCTTGCCCTGGGAAGCGCGCTGCTCCCTTTTTCAAGCGTTGCAAAAGAGATTCTTCCACTCAAAGAAATCAATCGTGCGGCATTTACGATGGGCAGCATCGTTACGTTTACCTGTTACCATGAAGATGAGCTGCTTTGCAACCTAGCCATTGATGAAGCAATTGTCGAGATGAAAACAATTGACAGGCTTATGAGCGTGCATAATCCTGATAGTCATTTGTCATTGGTCAATCGTCATTCATTTGAAAAGGAAGTTACAGTAGATATGCGAATCGTTGAGGTTATAACACGGGCAAAACAATTTCACGATTTGACTGCCGGGGCATTCGATGTCACAATCGAGCCATTGATGAAATTGTACGGATTTAGAGATGATGTCTCAGTTCATCGCTTTCCCACCGATAAGGAAGTCGCTCAAACTCTTGAGGGAGTAGGCATGAACAACGTAACAAAAAACAAAGAACTACGAACTATCAGCCTTGCCCATAAAACGACTCAACTGGACCTCGGCGGCATCGCTGTCGGTTACGCGATAGACCGCGCAATTGCCATCCTCAAGTCGAACGGTATTGAATCCGCTCTCATCAACCATAGCGGAGATATCTATGCTCTTGGCGCTCCTCCCGAAGAAGATTTTTGGGAAATCGGCATCGTTGACCCCATGCTTCCGGAAGAAATCATTACAACAACGCGAATCAACAATCAAGCCCTTTCCACTTCCGGCAATTACGAAAATTTTGTCGAGGCAGATGGAAAACGAATCGGGCATCTTCTTAATCCTGCAACCGGCAAACCATCCTCAACCATTCTAAGCGGAACTACCATCGCCCCCTCTGCTATTGAAGCAGACGCGCTTTCGACAGGACTCTTTGTGATGGGAATTGAAAAAGCAAAAAACGTAATGCCACAACTGAATCACGTCCAGTTTATAGGCGTTGTTGAAAATGGGGAAGGTCAGGAAATTGTAAGGATGTAGCCTGCATTCCCCTTTGGAATTGAAGGACTATCTTGAAAGTTGAAGGACGTAGAGTCCGATTCGTAATTGGACAAATTTTTTACCGAAATTTTATCGAATTCTACTTGGGACTGTCTCAAAAGATAGTAGGCGCGACCTTCATAGTTGCGTTTCCAACTCAAAACCGCAGACATAAAGTCTGCGACTACACTATAACCGGGCTTTTGAGACAGCACCTCTGCATGAGAATGTAAAAAATCGTTGTAAACCTGCCTTAAAAATACTATCTTTCGGAAAATTAAGGGGCTTCTCGAATGAAATATTGTTATCCATTGTTTCATCCTCAGAAATATTTGCTGTCTGTCAATCATGTCGGGTCCTTCGTTCTTTTCTTTTTGTTCTTGCTCATCCTGTTCACCTTGAGCGATGTAAGCAATGCCAGTCCGTTGCCCCTCGATTCAACCGTTACGCTTACTCCACAACCCGGGGGAGTGGACGGTGTTCTACGCGGCGTAACGTACACAGTGGTATTCGATGCTTTTGCCGGCGCGAGCACAGTAGCTCCAGATAACAAAGGCGAAGCCTCGAACGGCGATGTCGGCGTTGATATTTCTGGCGACATTAGCTCAAACGTAGTCGTTGCAATAGAACTTCCGGACCATCTGTTAGGAACCGGTGGAACGTCAATGGCAATTACATTCCCCGCCTCAGGTCCCGGATCCGGAATCCGTG
>SCUC01000554.1 GCA_004322375.1 Bacteroidota bacterium | reverse complement strand
TACAAGAACCAGCTATTCTGATATATACGCTCAACGCGTGGCTCATAACGGTACAACCTTATGGTCTGCAAATGGAGTCGTCATCACAGCAGCTACAAATAGTCAGTTTGATATAGTAATGACGGGAGACGGCGCTGAAGGAGCAATCATTGCTTGGTCCGACCACCGAAATCTAACAAGCGCTGATTTGTACGCACAACGAATTAAAAAGGATGGAATAGTATTATGGACAGCGAATGGAGTTCCGATCGTCGCTGATTCGTTGAGTAATCCATTCGCCGCCTCGATTGTTCCGGACGGAAAAGGAGGCGCGATTATGAGCTGGTATGATGAGCGTAATGGCGATAACGATGTTTTTGCCCAAAGAATTAGCGGGGGCGGCGGGTTGGTATGGCAAGCTGGAGGCATTCCCGTTTGCCGTCTTTTTCGTGACCAATACGAACCTGTTCTCATCGGCACAGGAAATGGTGGGGCTATCATAGCATGGTCGGATGATCGAAATTCGGATAATGCCTCGGATATTTATGCACAGCATATTAACAGCTTTGGAGCCTCTCAGTGGACGGCGAATGGAAAAGCAATCTGTTACTCTTCAAATTATCAACGTTCGCCTGTCATAACCGGCGATGGAACGGGCGGCGCTATTATTGCCTGGCAGGACTTCCGAAACAGCGCTTATGATATTTATGCTCAACGTGTGAGCAAAAACGGAGAAATATTATGGAACATGAGCGGCGTTGAGATTTTGAAAGGCGGATACGATACAGAGGAGTTCACTATCACAAGCGATAGCGCAGGAGGAGCTATCATTACGTGGCATGATTTCCTTCAAGGAACTAATGATATTGTAACGCAGAGGGTTAATAGCCTTGGGATACCGCTATGGAGAAGCAACGGAGTTGTTGTCACAAGCGCTATAGCGTCACAGTTTTATCCAGTTGTTATTAGCTCTGGCACAGGCGGCGCCATCATCGCCTGGAATGATAATCGTTCTGATTCGACAGATGTTTATGCCCAGTACATAGATAGCCTTGGCTTCCTGGGAGTGAATGTGCCTGCGCTTCTTTCGGTTGTTGATGTTCCATTAGATCAGGGCAGAAACGTTATTCTATCCTGGCAACGGTCTGCGTCTGACCGCTCTCCAGCTCATCTCATTACTCATTATTCTATCTGGCGGGGAATTGAAGAAAGCGCATTCTCAAAGCTGGAATCCGGCTTCACTCATCCGGACGCATCATTTGTTATGGATGGCAAGAGATACAGAAAACAGATAACTCCTCTCGGTACGATATTTTGGGAGTGGCTTGACGATGTACCGAGCGCGTATTTCATGCACTATAGCTATACGGCAACGACGTTAACCGATTCCGTAGGAGATGTAACGCCGATGCTTAAATTTTCTATCATAGCTCATACGGCAGATAGGTTTGTGTTTTGGCAATCAAATATTGATAGCGGCTATTCTGTTGACAATCTTTCGCCAAAACAACCGTTTATCGTTTCAGAGAACGCCAACTCCACTACAGTTCGGTTGAGGTGGA
The DNA here is from genome assembly GCA_004322375.1 of Bacteroidota bacterium. GTDB lineage: Bacteria > Bacteroidota > Ignavibacteria > UBA10030 > SZUA-254 > FW602-bin19. The sequence goes on along the minus strand of SCUC01000554.1, from coordinate 4,886 downwards.
ATCAGAATACTGAACCTGATATTGCCGGATATGAACTCTTTCGAAGCCGTTCTCCTAATTTTTCACCCGATACCATGTCTGCTTATGCTTTTTCAGTAGATACGTTGTATGTTGATGCGACTCCCTTTAACGGCTTATCATATTACTGCCTCAGAGCGGTAGATGTCCATGGAAATTCGAGTTTGAAAAGCAATGAAGTTGAAATAACGTTGGTTGGGATAAACGAAGTTTCTTTCCTCCCTGAACGGTACGCGTTTTCACAAAACTATCCCAATCCGTTTAATCCCGTTACAGTTATCCGTTATTCGTTGCCTGTTAATGGTGATGTTACGTTAAAGGTGTACAACATGCTTGGCGAGGTGGTTGCAACTCTGGTAGATGGGAAGCAGGATGCAGGATTCAAGATGCAACAATTCGATGCTTCAACTTTAGCGAGTGGAGTGTATTTATATAGACTGACCGTTGCGGGACAGAGCCAAAATGCACAAAACGCATCATATACTGCCGCGAAAAAGATGCTTCTTCTCAAATAATTTTATCTAACTCAATTTTTTTATCAAAAAAATTCAAAAAGGATTGTTCGTATGAAACGCATTATACTTGTATTGACTCTTTTGATTTACTCTTTTCTGACCGTGTCTTCATTGCACGCGCAATGGTCAACAGACCCTGCAGTGAATACGCCGGTTGTAACAGCTGCAAATGAGCAATCTTCGATGCAAATGGTGAGCGATGACAACGGCGGCGCAATAGTAACGTGGGAAGATTACCGGGCTGGAGATTCGTTAATTTATGCAGACATTTATGCGCAAAGGATGAACGCTCTGGGTGAGCCCATTTGGGATAGCGATGGACTGGTTATCTGCAATGTCCCATATAGCCAACGTCATCCGATAGTTGCGAGCGATGGCAATGGGGGTGCAATTATCGTATGGGAGGATGGACGTAATGGCGGCTCCATGTTGTATGCGCAACGAGTCAATGCTTCGGGCGTACCCCAATGGGCTACAAACGGAATACGAGTAACGTTGGATAGCGCGCTCCAGCTTAGACCGGTTATTATTAGTGATGAAAACGGAGGAGCGATTATTGCCTGGCATCGTTTTGACGGAGGATATGATATTTACGCGCAGCGAGTCAATGCCACCGGAGTCGTGCAATGGACAGATCGTGGAATAGGGGTATGCACAAAAGAAAGCGACCAGCTTGAACCCCGCGTCGCCGGCGACGGCGCAAACGGAGCATTTATAGCATGGCTTGATGGTCCCGGCGATTCAACTCGTTCCGTTTTCGCTCAACACCTAAACTCTGCCGGCGGTTTGGAATGGGTGAAGGATGGCATTGCCTTAGCGACAAATCTGGACGATTTGATTGAGCTCAAAGTGAACAGCGATAACGATGGGAGCGCATTTATTCTTTGGGATAATTATCCGAATATCTATGTTCAGAAAATTGATGGATCCGGAACATTACAGTGGAACTCCAACGGCGTTGGCGCAGGTTACGGCGCATCGCCAGCTATGATGACCGATAAAACCGGGGGCGTCTATACATGCTGGCGCTCGCCAAGCTATGATATTTACGCAGCGCGAATAAGCGCTAGCGGGACACAGCTATGGGCAACCCCGATATGTTCGGTGGATGTAGTATCTCAGGATTTTCCAGCAATGACATCCGCTCAAAATGGAGGAGCGATTATCACCTGGGGCGATTGGAGAGATACTCTCTACGCTCAAGCAGTAGATTCTTCGGGAACAACACAATGGACGACAAATGGCGCAGCCATAAGCTCGGAACGTCATGCAAAAAGTTCTCCAAAAATTGTAACGGATGGAAATGAAGGCGCGATTGTAGCTTGGGGCGACTACCGTAATGAAAGTACCACTTCAGATATTTACGCGCAGAATGTCAACCGCAACAATCTTCTCGGAATTAGTTATACGGTCAAGCTTTTGTCTCCGCCAAATAATGCTGTTAATGTCCTTACCTCACTTTCGTTAAGCTGGGAAGAAAATACCGCCGCGGTAGATTATCGCATAGAAATATCTCTGGATGCTTCGTTTGCGACCCTTGCTTATATTGATTCAGAGCTTGTTGGCACATCGTTCGCTCTCGATACTTTTCCCGCGGGAACACAGTTCTATTGGCGAGTTCTGCCGCGGTTTTCCGATGCGAACGGCTTTTGGTCCAATATATGGAATTTTACGACCGCGCCCGACGAGGGGAATCTATTTTTAGTCAGGGAACGGTGGAATCTTATCTCTGTTCCCCTCGATGTTCCTAATTACTCAAAATCAGTTCTCTACCCCACCTCCGTTTCTGATGCATTTAGCTATTCAACTTCAGGCGGGTATCAAACTCAAGCCACACTAACTCATGGCATCGGATATTGGTTGAAATTTTCTTACGCGCAATTCATCCCACTCGATGGAGATGTAATCAACGAAGATACAATTCATGTGAACGCGGGATGGAATATGATCGGTTCCATTTCATCCGCCATAAGCGTAGAGAATGTTCTTTCTCATCCGCCCGGATTAATCACATCACAATTTTTCGGATATAATAACGGTTATTTTGAAAGCACGACCATCGAGCCCGGAAAAGGATATTGGGTAAAAGTCAGCGTAGATGCTGATTTAACCTTCTCTATCACCGCAGCGAACGCGTCGAACAAAATAATAATTGTTCCCATCAACGAGCTCCCCCCTCCGCCGCCTGGATTGTCGGAGCACGACTTACCACTGCCAACTTGCTACTCACTAAATCAGAATTTTCCCAACCCGTTCAACCCTTCAACTGTAATTAAGTATTCAGTACCCAGTAGTCAGTATGTCAGTCTAAAAATATATAATGTGCTTGGAGAAGAAGTAGCGACGCTTGTTGATGGGATGCAAGATGCAGGATTTAAGATGCAGACCTTTGATGCTAGTGGGTTGCCGAGCGGGGTGTATTATTACCAGCTAATGGTTGTAGGGGAAGATGGCATCTTGTCCTACACAAATACAAAAAAATTATTATTGCTTAAATAGTTACTTTGTTACGCCGGTGCAGGATTTTGAACTTCAACCGAAGGAGTGGTGAAACGAATATCGGTAAGATACTTGTAAACAACTGCTGCTGTAATTAACAACATCGTGCTGTTGAACGCGAAGACCGCGGTGATGCCGAGCTTTGCGGCAATTAAGCCGCCTGTAAGCGGACCAAGCATATTGCCAAGCACCGCCATGCTGGAAGCGATGCCCATCAAGCCGCCATGCCTATCTGACGGCGTGTGAAGGTTTGTGAGTGAAAATAGCGTATGTAAAATTCCTCCACGGACAAAACCGATACATGCGCGCAACAGCATCAACACGACGATATTATAGGCAAATACATGCAGCGCGTAGCAAAGCCCCGTCCCGGCTAACGCGAGGGTGATTGTTTTCTTGCAACCGAGCGTGTCGTTTCGTTTGCCCCACCAGGGCGTGGCTATGAACATAAATAACCCTGAGATTGCAACGACGATGCCGGTGAGCGAAGCGACATACTGAGTATCGAATTCAACATGCTCAACAAAAAGGGCGAAAATTGATTCAATCATTAATGCAGATGCTTGTCCAATCACAATGGTGATGGCGATGAGACGAAGCTGGTTGTTGGAAAAGACAAATTTATAGTTGTCAATAACAGAAGGAGGCTTACCGTTCGGAGCCGGCTGAGGAGTTTCCTGAACGAATTTGATGATAAATATTCCGCTCATGAAGCAGAGCGCCGAGACGATAAAGAATATTTCTCTATAGCCGACAAAATCCGCGAGGAGCCCTCCTACAAAAGGACCGAGAACCGTACCTCCGGCAGTTGCAGATTGTAAAAATCCGAGTGAATAGCCAATCTTTTCCTTGGGTGAGGAGCTAGAGACTAATGCCAGCACAGCAGGTATAAATCCGCTGATAACTCCCTGAACGAGGCGAAAGAAAAAAAGCTGGTAAACATTTTGAGAAAGCCCGACAAGAATCTGAGCGACGCCTAAACCAAAAATAGCCCGCACGACCATAGTTTTCTTGCTAAACCTATCGCTGAGCGAGCCCCAAATTGGAGTGGCAATGAAAGATGACATGAAGGTGCCTGCAAATACAAGTCCGCTCCACATCGCTAGATCTTCTTCATTGGAGACTCCTAAATACCGGACATAAAAAGGAAGAAATGGGATGACGAGATTCATCCCGATCATGGCAAGGAGCTGCGCAGCCCAGAGGGTGTAGAGATTCTTTTTCCAGGATTCCATCGAACGCTTTAAAGATACGAATATTTTCGGAGTTTTGTCGTGTCGGGGCGGAAGTGTATATTGACAACTCCTATATGGTAGTGTATGTTCTTCTCATTTTCCAACAATTGCTTGCAAGCGGCACGCACATTATTGCAAAAGTCGTTGTCCGGGATATAGAACCGGTTACGCTTACAATGCTTCGTTCCGTGATTGCGGCAACCGGATTGTTGGCATATCTCAAGCTAAAAAAATCTTCATTAACATTTGAGAAAAGCGATTACAAGTCAATCGCCTGGCTCAGCTTTCTTGCGATTCCGGTGAACCAGTTTTTATTTCTTTCCGGGATGAAATACTCAACCCCGGCAAACGCGGCGTTGTTATATGGATGCACACCCGCAGTAGTGTTAGTGTTGTCCCATTTTCTGGGGAAAGAAGAAATCACTCTGAAGAAAGGAGCGGGGGTTGGAATAGCCTTCGTTGGTATAGCTATCATCGTTTTTGAACATGGGATAGATTTCCGTTCGGAATATACTCTCGGAAATCTCATGTTTTTAGTTGCCGTAATTTCATGGGGGCTGTACACCGTACTGGGTCGTTCTCTTACAATCAAGTATGGCGCTTTCTCAACAAGTACTGC
>SCUC01000553.1 GCA_004322375.1 Bacteroidota bacterium | reverse complement strand
TGGAACCCTTTCGCGTTATGACATTTTACAGGGGAATACGGAAGTAGTGCGAAAACTGATTGAGGAGTATGCGAGAGCCTAATCAGCAAAAAGTGAAAAACGTCCGGAGAAAGTTATTACGCTGGTACCGGAAAGAGAGACGTCCTTTCTTGTGGAGGAATACTTCTGACCCGTATGAAATTCTTGTTTCTGAAATCATGCTTCAGCAGACACAGGCAAGCCGTGTGCAGGAGAAGCTGCCGGTTTTTCTTGAGCGGTTTCCCGATTTCAAATCACTGGCGAAGGCATCGAAGGCTGATGTCATCCGGGCGTGGAGAGGAATGGGGTATAATAATCGGGCGGTCCGATTGCAGGAGTTGGCAAGAGTCATAGTTCATGAATATGGCGGTACACTTCCCGGCGAACCTGCTCTGTTGATGACGCTTCCGGGTATTGGAAAATACACGGCGTATGCGGTTACCTGCTTTGGTTTTGGCAAGCGCGTGTCTGTTGTTGATGTGAATATTCGTAGGGTTCTATCGAGGATTTTTGGCAGAATGAATTCGCCATTGGAGGTAAAGAACGAAAAAGAAGTTTGGAATCTTGCAGCGCAAGTTCTTGCCCGCGATGCTTATTCGTGGAATCAAGCCTTGATGGAGCTTGGGGCAACCTATTGCAAGGCTCGGAGTACGCGTTGCAGCGAATGTCCGGTGAAGGAATATTGTTCCTCAAGAAAATTAGAAAATGTGCGACTCACAAGAGAGATGAGCTCAACAACGAACCACGAAAAATTGTATGAAGGCATTCCGTTGCGGCTTTGGAGGGGAAAAATAGTGGAAGCGTTGAGAAATGTGAATGGGGAAGGAAGCATATCGCTCATAACATTGGGTAAAACTGTTAAGAATGATTTCAGGCAAGAGGAATTTCTCTGGTTGGAATTATTAGTTAAGCAGCTTGAGCGGGATGGTATTGCAGCAACTCGCTGTAAAGGACAAACAGTAAGGGTGATGCTGGCGGAATGAAAAACAGTACAGCGAAATTGCAGCCGTCGGGCGTGTCAAGCGATGGGTATCTAACCCATCACTTGCTCAAAACCCGGCAAAATAAACGTCAATCTTTATTATCGGTTGAAGAGTTGCATGATAGGTACGAAGCGCTTAAACCTGAAATCACAAAACGTCTTGATGAGTTTAAGAAGGTGTCGTCTAATGATTACTTTTATGAGCTTGCGTATTGTCTTTTAACACCACAATCAAGCGCGGTAAATGCAGGAAAGGCGGTAACGGCATTAAGGAAGAAAAATTTCCAGAAAAAAAAGTTTAACCCTGAAGCGTTATTGTATCAGAAGGATTATTATATACGCTTTCATAAAACAAAAGCGAAGCATTTGGTGGAAATGAAGGATAATTTTCCTTTGATAGCACGTGAGCTATCAAATGGAAACGCAAGCGTTGAATTACGTGAGTGGCTCATGAAGAATGTAAAGGGACTTGGTTGGAAAGAAGCATCGCATTTTTTAAGAAATATTGGACATAAGAATTTATCAATCCTCGATAGACATATTTTGAAAAATCTCATTCGGTGCGGCGTGTTAAAACAGTTGCCGAAGAGTCTCACAACGAAAGAGTACATGAGAATCGAAATCCTTTTTTTGAAATTTGCTGAACGCGTTAACATTACGATGGATGAACTGGATTTACTTTTTTGGAGTATGGAGACCGGGCAGATTCTGAAGTGATGGTGAGTGGTTAATGGGATGTGATTATGGGACAAATAGGAAGCACAGGATGTGTTGTCCTGAAACTTGAAACCTGAAACAGTAAACAAAAAAACAGAAAATGAGAAACAGTAAACAGGAAACTGAAATATGAAAGCATTAGTTATAGGCGCGGGAATGATGGGGAGCGCGGAGGCGTACGACCTTGTTCATTCCGATGAAGTTGAATCGGTCATTCTTGCAGATAAGGATGAAGAGAAGGCAAAACATGCAGCAGAAGTATTAGGGAAGAAGATACACCCTAGAACTCTCGATGTGGGATATTTTGATGATGTCGTTGAGGTAATGAACCAAGTTGACGTCGCGCTGGGGGCGACGAGCTATCAGCATAATGTCCTGCTCACCGAGGCTGCTATCGAGGCAGGAATTCATTTCTGTGACCTTGGGGGAAACATGGATGTCGTGTATAAGCAAATGGAACTGGACGCGCGGGCAAAACAAGCCGGGGTCATTATTATGCCGAACTGCGGATTAGCTCCGGGAATGGCGTGCGTGATTGCCGCGGGAGCAGCGAAAAAATTTGAACAGCTTGACGAGATTCATCTTCGCGTGGGCGGTTTACCGCAGCATCCTCAACCACCGCTGAATTACCAGCTAGTGTTTGCGCCGGAGGGTTTGGTGAACGAATATCTCGAACCGACTGAAGCGCTACGGAACGGAGAGCTTGCGACCCTTGAATCTATGATTGACGTTGAATCATTAGAGTTTCCACAACCGTTTGGAGAGATGGAGGCGTTTAATACATCGGGAGGAGCCTCAACGCTGGTTCACATGTTTAAGGGGAAGGTGCGCGAGCTTGATTATAAAACTATACGGTACAAAGGACATTGCGAACGATTCAAGATGTTGTTAGACCTTGGTTTTGGAAGCTCTGAGCCGATTGTGCTTGGTGAAAAAACGTTTACCGCCCGTGAGCTTTTCGAGCAGATGCTCTACAATAAATTACCGCATAACGGTCCTGACGTGGTTCTTGTACGCGTAACGCTTGTCGGCACAATGCAGGGCATCAAAAAGAAAATGGAGTACGAAATGATTGATTATTACGATACGGCAAGTCGCTTAACCTCTATGATGAGAACGACGGCGTTTCCAACCTCCATTATCGCTCAAATGGCGGTACGGGGAGAAATTCAAGCGCGGGGAGTGATGCCGCCGGAACAGTGTGTACCGCTTGAACCGTTTATTAAAGAATTATCTAAACGTAACATAGTTTTTGCAGAACGACTATCATAACAGGAGTATCTCATGAAACGTCCACTTTCGGTTATTATTATTACACGACATCCTGAAACCTCGCAGGAAATCCATAAACGGTTTGATGTGCAGACGAGTTTTCCGCGGTTGCGGCTTATTTCGATTTTATTGAAAGCTGTGTTTGGGGTGGGCAGTGGGCGTTGAGCTTAGAGCGTTGAGCGCTGAACGGTGAGCAGTGAGCAGTGAACAGTGAGCTAGATGTGGGATATGGGATATGAGAATGGTGTAACAAAAAGCTTCGACAAAGAACCAGGTACCAAGTACAAAGTACAACGAACGAAGAACAACGAACGAAGAACAAAGAACCAAAAGCCAAGAGCATGAGCATTATACAAAAGTTACAATTATTTCTGACTCTGTTGCTGATTGTAGTGGGTGTAAAAGGTTATGCCCAAACGACAATCGAGCTTACGTATGCGAATGAGCCGGCAAGAACTACCCGGATAAAAGCGATGCAAGAAGGAAAAATCGCTTACGCCTCGGTGAACGAACTGGCGACAGGATTTCTTCTACTGAGCAAACGAGTAGCCGAGACGCGCCAGCTAGAACTTCAAGCAAAAGAATATAATATTTGTCTTACGCCGGGTAATCCTTTCCTTAGTATAACCGATTCAAAACGTTCGAGAAGTCTTGTACAACTGCCGTTTGGGATAGAACAGCGCGGCGCCGAGTTGTTCGCTCCGGTTGAATCGTTCGTTGATGTCATAGACGATATCATACCGGAAGAAGTTTCGTATGACAGAACCAAACAAAGGATTGTTGTAGGTAAGCTATCATTGCCCACCACGTACGACATTTCTAAAGTTTCATTCGCCCAAAAATCGAATGGGTACTTATTGAGGATATTTTCAAAAAAGAGAATTAACGACTATGAAAGCTGGCTTAAAGAGGTGGAAGACGGCACATGGCTGTACATAACATTACCGGAAACAAAAGCTGATTTACAGGCATTAAACTCCCAGAAGCCGGATGGCATCGTAAAAGAGTTTCTTGCCTTTCAATCGCCGACTTCGCTACAATTGACCTTTAAGCTCAACACGAAAGTTCGGAATACAGAGCTCATGCAAGCTGAGGGGAGCAACGACCTGTTAGTAGCGATTCATACACCTGTTGAAGAAGAACTAAAGGCAGCCAAGCTTGAAGCGGTATTAGAGCGGACGCGAAATAGATGGAAGCTCGATTGTATCGTCATAGATGCCGGACATGGAGGGAAAGACCCCGGAACTATCGGGGTGAAGAAGACGAAGGAAAAAGATGTAACTCTTGCCATTGCGCTCACGCTCGGCAAGCTCATTGAACAAAATTTAAATGATGTTAAGGTAGTGTACACACGCAAGTCCGATGAGTTTATTGAATTATATCGCAGAGGACAAATAGCAAATGCGGCGGGAGGAAAATTATTTATCAGCATCCATTGTAACTCAACACCGCGCAAGCCGAAACCCGCAAACGGATTTGAGATATACCTGTTACGACCCGGAAAGACTGAATCGGCTGTGCAAATAGCTTCACGTGAAAATGAAGTGGTGAAGTTAGAAAGCGACTACCAGCAACGGTATCAAGAATTGACGGAGGAACAATTTATCCTTGTAACGCTTGCTCAGAGCGCGTATGTAAAATATAGCGAGCTGTTTGCGGAAATATTGCAAGGAGAAATGAGGCGAATGCTTCCGGTTAAAAATAACGGCGTGAAGCAGGCAGGGTTTTATGTCCTTGTCGGCGCATCAATGCCGAATGTACTGATTGAGACGGGCTACTTATC
>SCUC01000552.1 GCA_004322375.1 Bacteroidota bacterium | reverse complement strand
CTTTCCACATCCCGATCAATCCTGTTCCTCCGCCCGTTGGATATAAAATAATATCCGGCAATTCCCAATTGAACTGCTCTGCAAGCTCATATCCCATCGTTTTTTTTCCTTCGAGACGGTACGGCTCTTTCATTGTTGACATGTCAAACCAATCTGTCCCCTTCTTTTTTTCATTCATAAGTTTTGCCGCGTCTGAAATCACCCCGTCAACTAAATACACGTTCGCTCCATAAGCCGACACTTCTTCAATATTTATAATAGGAGTATCCTTCGGGACAAACACATGAGCTTTCATTCCGGCTTTTGCCGCGTACGCGGCAAGTGCGCCGCCTGCATTCCCGGCAGAGGGCATACATACTTCTTTAACGCCAAGCTCTTTTGCTTTTGAAACAGCTAATGCAATTCCTCGCGCTTTAAAAGAGCCTGTTGGATTGAAGCTCTCATCCTTAATACATAAATTCTCTAACCCTAAGGATTCTCCAAGAGAAGATGCCCTTAACAAGGGAGTCATTCCCTCGCCAAGCGTTACAATTGCCGCATCGTCAAAAACGGGAAGCAACTCACGATAACGCCATAATGTACTAACCCGATTCTTAAATGTATCTCTTGGTATTTTCTTCGCAGACTCAAGGTCGTATCCGGCAAGTAAAGGAACGTTACACGTTGGACAAAACGTCTGGATAGTTGTTGCATTAAATGATTGCCCACATGTACAGCACTCGAGTGCGGAGAAAAAAGTTCTACTAGAATTCATAATATTGGTATAAATATACATTCTTCGAGTGAAGTTACAAAGCAGGAACAAGCTCTCAGCAATCAGTTATCCTAATAATCTCTGTAACTGTCCAAATTGTTTTAATTAAATCGAGAATGAACACTCTTTACGTTTTACATTGTTCCAGCAATGGTTTTCATACCCATCGCATTATACCTCCATTTTTCATCGCCACACAATCCTTGTATTATTTTGTAAATTTCCTTAATTTCATTCATGCAAGATAAAACAATTGCCGTGCTGGGCGGTGGAATGGGTGGTATCGTTGCCGCACGCCAATTACGCACGCTCCTTGGTAGAAAACACCGTATCATTCTCGTTGATAAATCTACAAATCATCAGTTTGCTCCCTCGTTTCTTTGGTCGCTCCTCGGTTGGCGCAAGCCTTCCGAGGTCAAGAAACCGCTATCAATGTTAAAACGATATAACATTCTTGTTCGTAATGCCCTGGTTCAAGCCCTGCATCCCGGTCAAAACGCTATTCAAACGAACAAAGAGGTTATCTGGTACGATTATCTCATTATTGCCTTAGGCGCGGAAGCGGCATACAATCAGGTTCCGGGTTTAGCTATGGCAACTCCCACTTTTTATACGTTAGAAGGAGCTGACCATATTGCCTCAAAAATCAGAAACATGACATCCGGGAAAATAGCAATCTTAATTGGCGGCACACCTCATAAAAGCCCTGTCACCCCTTATGAATCTGCGCTACTGCTTGACTACTACTACAAAAACTTAGGCAGGAAAAACATTCAAATCGAAATTTACACCCCTGAATCAGCTCCTCTGTCATTGATTGGAAAGGGAATAGACGAGCCGATACTGGAACTGCTCAAGAAAAGGGGGATTTCATTTTTCCCGAATCATAAAATCGCGAACATCCTGGGTGGTAAAAACGAAATACAATTTGATAACGGGAGTACAATAACCCCTGACCAATTTATGGTTATTCCACCATCTCAACCCCCTTCCATCATTAGTAATAACACCGAGTTACTCGCGCCGAACGGTTGGATAGCGGTTGACCCAAAAACTCTCCGAACTCGATTCCCAAAAATATTTGCTATTGGCGATGTTACTTCCATTTCCCTTCCTAACGGATTAGTCCTCCCCAAAACAGGCTCCTCCGCAACCAAACAGGGCGATGTTGTGGCAAATATTCTTGCATTCGAGCTTGAAGGAGCCGGCAAAATAAAACAATTTGATGGCAATAACTACTCCTTCCTCGAAGCGGGCAACGGCACGGCTGGCGCCATTAAATCAAAATTCTACGATAAACCTGCTCCTACCATCTCTTTCAGCAAGCCCTCTATGACAAACCATTGGAGAAGAATC
>SCUC01000551.1 GCA_004322375.1 Bacteroidota bacterium | reverse complement strand
CGGCTTCGGCGATCTTCTCTTCGACGATGGAAGCGGAAACCAGTTCTGCGGGAGAACGGTGATAGAAATCGCCTCTGCCGTAGATAGCTTCGTTACCTTCCGGCTGCTTTCTCCTGATTCCGTTGCCATGGAATATTATACTACGGTACGGATGCTGAATGCTTCGTTCTCCGGCTTGATAGACACGGTGAGCTTTGCAAGCAAGCTGGTGTTGAAAGGAACGAGACGGCTTTATGAAGTTCCGTATTTGCACCTCAACCCGACCGGAGAAAGAACAGTGATAGCAGAATCCGACCTGTTCATCCCGCAGGTGCCGGAGCAATTTTCTCTCGAGCAAAATTACCCGAATCCGTTCAACCCCAGCACGATGATTACATTCATGATGCCGGAAGACGGAATTGTGACGCTCAAGGTCTTTGACCTACTGGGCAGGGAAGTTGCTTCACTCGTTAATCGCGAGGAAATGTCGGCAGGCGAATATGATGTTGAGTTCGTGGCGAACAATCTCGTCAGCGGGGTCTATTTCTACCGCATCACCATCGAAACTCCGAATGAGGAGTATGATGAAGAGAACGGTATTGGCGGTGTCAATACGTTCACGCAGGTAAGAAAACTGCTCTTGATGAAATAACGGGATTATTGCAGGACTAGAGTTCATCATCCATAGTGGCACGGAGACCGATACCACACGGTCTCTGTGCCATTTTGTTTTTAATTCTAAAAGTGGTAAAGTATTCAAGACGACCGTTTTAATAACATCAGGTATTTGAAGCCGATGAATCGGTTTCATTTTGTGAATTTCAATTAGTCCACGACTTAAGTCGTGGGCTGCTAAATGCCTAATTCTGTAAATCGTTTTAACGATTCTTAAAAACAGTCAACTGAATGAAGTCAATAATGTTCTACTACCGTATCAACTATGAAACTGTTCATCCTTTTATTGTACATCTGCTTATGTCTTGTTCTTTCTTCAACCGTATTTTCTCAAAATGGTTTAACGTTCGTCGGTCACCTTGACCAAAAGCATGGCACTTCCGGTGATAACGTTTCCTACTCTGCCTGCTGGGGATATGTTGCACCCAACGGTCGCGAGTACGCGATTGTAGGAACCTATACCGGAACGTCCATCATTGACATCACCAACACCGATTCGATCCGGGAGATTACCCATATCTCAGGACCGTCATCAATCTGGCGCGAGATGCGGACCTATAAGGAGCGCGCCTACGTTGTCAGCGAAGGGGGAAGCGGCGTTCAAATTATCAACCTCGAAAATCTTCCGAACAGCGCAAGCCTTGTTCGCTCGTTCAATTATACAAGCGGCGTGAAAAACATTTTACGCAACCACTCGATTGAAATATTTGACGGCTACATGTATCTCAATGGCAGCGCGAACTGGTCGCCGGGCGGCGTGTTAATTTTCAACCTCGCGAACGTTGATACTCCTGCCTATGTCGGGCAGTACCAGCAGGAATATTGCCACGATAGCTATGTGAAAGGGAACAGGCTGTACGCAGCCGCGATAAATAGCGGCGGGTTGAACATTGCTAATATTTCCAATAAGTCCGCGCCATCTCATATTACGAAGATAACGTACTCAGGAGCGGGAACGCATAATGCCTGGACAACCACCGATGGCAACACGGTCATCACAACGGATGAAATAGGAAGCACGGCAAAGAACTTAAAATTCTGGAATGTAACAACCATCCCGCCGGCGCCAAGCTCGCCGATTGCAACATATACGGTGAGTCCGAGCGATATAGTGCATAATGTCTTTGTGCGGGGAAAATATGTGTACGTCGCCTGGTACACTGCGGGGATTGCCGTTGTTGACGTGTCGAATGCTTCGTCGCCTGCCACTGCCGGACATTATGATACATCCTTTGAACCCTCCGGGAATTACGATGGCGTCTGGGCGGTGTATCCTTACTTCTGGTCGGGGAAAGTTATCGCGGGAGATATGCAGAACGGACTTTATGTATTACGGCACGACTCGCTTCTCGCGAGGTCCCCCGTAACGTTGCTCGAGCCCTCAAACCAGCAGGCGTTTTGTTCTGCAAGCTCAATACAGTTCAAATGGACCCGCGTCGCGGACCCTGCACGAGATCCTCATGTGTACTGGTTTTCATTGGAGGGAGCGGGTGTTGATACCACCTATATTCTTTCGACTGATACCACGTTCACTCTCAACAATATCGCGTCGCTTGCGAACGGAACGTATTCTTGGTATATCACGACGAAAGATGAAGCTACTCAAATTGCGACGCGCGATACGTTCAGCTTCTTGAAAACAGATCCGTTTGTCAAAGTCGTATCGCCGGATACCAACGCAGTTCTAAAAGCGGAATCGGATGCGACGATTACCTGGTCCGCTCCATGTATTGACAGTATTGAAATTTCGTTCTCGACAGATAATGGCGTCTCATGGACACTTATCGCCGGGTCGTTACCTGCTTCAGGCGGAAGCTACGTGTGGGCTGTTCCCAATATTGCTACCACCGAAGGGCGCGTTCGCGTGCGCTCGAAATCCGATACGACGTTAAGCGATATGAGCGATTCGCCGGTTACCATTTTTCTTTCGACGAACGTTTCGCTGCTCTCTCCCAACGGCGGGGAAATATGGGAGGAAGGGACTACGAATCAAATATCATGGTCGTTCTTAAACGTCAGCGATGTTGCCCTTGAATACTCTACGAATGGCGGCTCAAGCTGGGAGACAATTATCGCGGATACCGCAGCCAGCGCCGGAGCATTCAATTGGTTTGTTCCGGTACTGGGCGCGACAACCGAAGCAATCGTTCGCATTCGAGATTTCAATAATCCCGCGACAGCCGATACGAGCGACGCTCCGTTTACCATTCATCATACTGCCGTGGCAGTATATCTCACCGCTCCTAATGGCGGCGAAATTTGGAAGGTCGGAACGGAACATGCAATCTCGTGGTCGGTAATTGCCGTGGACAGCATCCGCATCGAGTATTCCTCTGATAACGGCGGCGCGTGGGAAACAATTGTTCCGGCAATAGCGGCTTCGGAAGGTTCGTTCTTGTGGACAGTCAATGTTCCGAGCGCGAAAAACGCTCTTATTCGAATTCGCAGCCTGAGCGATTCATCAATAGTGGATTCGAGCAGCGCGCCGTTTCAGATTCCTCTTGAAGAAATGTCGGTGGCTTCTTCATGGAACCTGGCATCTGTTCCTGTGCTGCCGGAAGAGGCGTCGGTGAGCAGTATTTTTGAGGAGGCTGCGTCTCCCGCATTTGAGTATCAGGGAACGTATGCAGTTCTGGAAACGGTAAAAACCGGCAAGGGATTCTGGATTAAATACAATGAGGATTCATCCATCCCATTATACGGGAGTCCGACATCGCAGGAAACAATCGCCGTCAGCGCAAGATGGAATATTCTCGGCTCGCTGACGAACCCGTTCCCTGCTTCATCGTTGGAGCCGATTCCCGACTCGATGACGCTCTCAACGCTCTATAGGTATGACCCCGATTCAGGCTACATGCCCGCGACAACAATTCTGCCCGGGAAAGGGTACTGGTTGAAAACCTCGCAAGCCGGACAGCTTGTTCTGGGAAGCTCTTTTTCCAAAATCGCACAATTGCCTCAAGAGGTGCAACCGGCAGTGAGCGAGATGATGTTCAGAGACGCACGCGGACGAACGCGTACGGTATGTATTTCGGATGAAGGAAATGAAAACGCGAACGCGCTATCAAGCGAGCTTCCTCCTCCACCTCCGGCAGGGGCATTTGACGTTCGGTTTGCATCGCAGCGTCAAGCAGAAACGTTAGCCGGTGAACGCATTTCTGCAGCGATTGAAATTCGTTCCGCAGAATATCCCCTTAGCGTTACGTTGTTGAATGCACACGGAGAACGCTATCGTCTCATCGTCCATAGCCGTGGAGAGAACCGTAAAGAATATGAATTGACGGCTTCATCAAGCATCGTTCTACAATCGGCGCCGGAAGGGATGGTAATGTTAGAAAAGAGCAATGGGGAAGAGCTTCCTTCGACGTTTGCATTGCAACAGAACTTTCCTAACCCGTTCAACCCGACAACAATATTCAGTTTCCATCTGCCGGTTTCCAGCTATGTTACGTTGAAAGTATATAACGTGCTGGGCGAAGAAGTGGCGACGATTATTGACGGGATGCAGGATGCAGGGGTCAAGTCAATGCAGTGGAACGCAAGCGGCATTCCAAGCGGCGTGTACATGTACAAACTGACAGCCGGTAATCCTTCGTCGGGCTCAGGACAGGCTTTCGTAGATGTTAAAAACCTTATTCTTTTGAAATAGCATTATGTGCGGCTCACTTTTTCTAAAAAGCAATGAGACTCCTATGAAAGCATATATCGTTATAGTCCAGGTGAATCACACATTCAATAGCCATGAATTTTCTCGACGTAGCAACAGTAAATCCTGACCCGG
>SCUC01000550.1 GCA_004322375.1 Bacteroidota bacterium | reverse complement strand
GGTCAACCGGGATATTGGATAGGGCGCGGGAAACCTTCATGGACATTGTCTCATTCCCAACCGGTTGCGCATGGCTACGGCTTTGGTCCATACACGTTCCCTGCCGGAGAGAAGATGAGATTTTCGTTTGCTGAAGTAGTTGGTTACGGTCCCGGAGTAGCGGGGGATAGCATCTATCAAGACCTTGGAGGAGGCATCCGCAACGAACCCGTACCCGGATTGCACCCGATACCGAGCTGGTATCAAGAATTAACCTACGCGAATGTCGGAACGCCTCCGGTTATCGGGAGCAATTATTTACAAACGCATCCGCTCCCCTGGTATGTTGACCCCGATGTAATCTCCATTCGCGATGTTGCTGACCGGGCGATTCAAATGTACAAAGGAAGTAGCCTGATAAAATATGATACGCTTCAGTTAGAGCCGCGAACTACGCCCGCGACAGGAGTCTATAACACAATACCAATTCCGGTGCCTTCTCCTATGTTTAAAGTGGAGAATACCATTGCAGCTGTTAATAAGCTTACATGGGGAAATCAGGTGGAATCGTTCAACACGCCGCGGATTCATGCGCCGTTTAAGCATTACGAAGTGATGCACGCTCTTGATCCTCTTGGACCCTGGTCTGTAATGGACAGTGTGACCAAAGAAGACCCGCGTTATTTCACCGGAACAGAATACGTTCTCTTTGATACGGCGAGCAACCTTGGCGATTTTTATTACTACGCGATTGTCTCCGTTGACTCTCTCGGCGGAAAAAGCGGGATGACAAATATTACTACCCATGAAACCCAGGCGCCGGCAGTGGCATCGCTGGGAAAAGTGTATGTTATTCCTAATCCCTTAATAGTCACGAACGGGAGAAGCGGACAGGATCCGGAAGGAGAGATTACGGACAAAATACAATTTGTCGGTTTAACGAAGCGATGCACGATACGGATTTTTTCCTACAGCGGTCAACTCATCCATACGATTGAGCATAATCAGGATACGTATGGCGACCCGTGGTATCAAATTTCCCGGAACAATCAAAAAATAGCTTCGGGGGTGTATTTCTTTGTTGTCGAGGATGAGGGCGGGGCAGTCTCTAAAGGTAAATTTATCGTCATTCGCTGAGCAAAGGATGTGTACGAAATGAAAAAGATATTCAACATAGTACGGAGTGTTTGTCTTCTCTTCTTAATTGCCGGGACTCTCTACGCGCAGAAAGTTGGAAGCACTTCGATGCAGTTCCTTCACGTCATGCCCTCCGCCCGCGCAACTGCGTTAGGCGATGCTTACACGGTATGGGCGTCGGGAGCAGAGGCGGTATTCTGGAATCCAAGCGGAGTGGCGCTCACCCGCGGTCAAGAAATTTCTTCTACATACATAGATTGGCTTTTCGATACACGCCAGGGCGCGTTTTCGTATGCTCTTTCATTAGATGATATCGGGGGATTAGGAATGCAAATTCAGTATGTAGATTATGGAGAATTTGAAGAAACCTCGCTCGATAGACCGTACATCAACAATCCGTCCGGACCCGGATTTACGGGGAGATCGTTTCACCCGTTCAGCGTTCTTGCAGGGCTTTCTTACGGTAAGAATTTAACTGACAGGTTTGCAGTCGGAGTCGGAGTGAAGTACGCGCATGAGTCGCTCTTCGATGGTCAACGCATCGCTACGATGGTAAGTAGCGGCGTATATTCCGATGTGAAAACCTGGGCGGATATTCTCCTCTTCGATTTCGGCATTCGATACAATACGGGTTACCGTTCGATTCAGGTAGGGGCATCCGTGCAAAATTTTGGGGCGAATGCAGAATACGCAGTGCAATCGAATCCCGTTCCGCTTCTCTTTCGAGTCGGCGCGGCGGCAGAGCTTGTCGGGTCGGACGCTCTTGTAGTGTCAGGGGAAGAGCAGAACAAAGTACGATTAGAATTTGATCTCTTCCAGCCGAATGATTATACCCAGCAGCAGCACGCTGGAGTTGAATACGAGTTTGACGGAGTGTTTGCATTACGTGCGGGGTATAAGTTCAATTATGATAATGAGGGATTGACGCTTGGAGCCGGAATTAACCACACGCTCGGCGCGGTTGGGTTGAGCTTTGATTACAGCTACGGCTCGATGGGAACATACTTAGGGAACATTCAACGAATTAGTCTCGGAGCGAAATTGCAATGAAACATCGTTACGTCTGGTATCTCCTTATTCTATTATATAGCGTTGCTGATGTGCAAGTAGCAGTTGCACAATGGTATAATGAGCCGCTCACGATTCAAGGGCTGGAGCGGACAACTCGGCATTCTGCTGCTTCCCGCGCTGCCGGCGGAATAACCATAGGGATTCAGAATCAAGCCGGTACGATGTTTTCTAATCCTGCGAGCCTGCAATCGGTAACAACATATCAGGTATCGTTGAGCGGCTTGAATACCGATGCCGGCGCTTCGCAAGTTCAGCAATATTCACCCTTGAAATATTATTCAAACTTCAGTCTCCTCATGGAAGGGTTGACCGGGTATATTGATGACCCGGATACTTCACTTCCCGGCGCGAACCCCGGGGATACGGTGCAACGGCCGTATGACGCTATCGGACCAAACTGGTCAAGCTCAAAGACTACAGGGGCCCGTCCGGAGATTTTTCTTGCTGTTCCGTTTTCACTGGATGAGATGGAACTTACTTTCGGGGTAGGGTTGGTGGATTACTCTACCCTGAATCATCACTATGAAAATCATAATGTGCTTTTCCCCTCTATCGGTTCTGAGCGCCCGGTGCCGGTTTCTAGACCTGCAAGCGATTCTGTTCCATTCATAACGCACTGGTCTTCATTGTTACGACAGCGCGAAGGATATATTCGCGGATATGGCGCCGCACTTTCGGGATCCTTCGCCGGCTCGTTTTCGTGGGGGCTCAGTGGCATGATTCTGAGCGGAACGTCCGATGATTATGAAGAAAAAATTGAGCGCGGAACGCTGACATTTTACAGGGATTGGTTCAGGCTCGATTCCGTCTATGGACAGAGAAAAACAATAGGCACATCGGAGTATCAGGGATTTGAATTTTCGATTGGCGGAATCTACCGCGGCACACACGTCAGCACCGGGGTTACCGTAAAGCTGCCGATGACCATTACCCGGAAATATTCAAGAGTGGAACGGTTCGATACCACAGGGTCTGCATCGCTTGTTACGGTTGAAGGGGAAGATGCGATAACTCTCCCGTGGCGTGGTTCAATTGGCATCTCCTTACAAGCGCGCGAAAATGTAACAATCGGAGTAGAATATGAGATTCAATCATACTCCTCCGCCCTCTATAAGGATGCAGCCGGTCGTGAGTCACACCCTTGGCTTTCATCCTCTATGCTTCGCGCAGGCGTTGAATATCGCCCGTTGGATTGGCTTGCGGTACGCGGCGGCGCCCGGGAACAAACGGAAATTTTTGAAGCCGAAGGGAACGCGCTTATTGGTGAGCCGGTGAGCTATTCTCTCTATTCAGGGGGATTAGGGATTACGTATGAATCTCTCAGGCTGAACGTCAGCTATGAATACGGGTTGAGAAAGTATCAGGATGTATGGCAGACGAATGTCAACTTCAATGAAGATACGTACCATACATTTGTCGTCGAGATTGTGTATGAACTGCCCGCGTTTTGGGCTGAGTAAAAGAATAAATTTTTCTAATTCATCTTTAACAACAATTACCTATAAGGAACTACATTATGAAATCGAATTTTACAACTTTCGTTATTCTCGCGCTTGTTGTTTGTGGAAGCCTTGTTGCCCAAACGACGGGAGATTACCGGAGCAATGGTTCGGGTAACTGGGGCGACAATACAAAATGGGAAACCTATGTCGGCTCTGCGTGGGTAGGCGCCGTTTCTGCGCCAACGGGAACGGGAACCATCACGCTACGCGGCACGGATTCCTTATTTATGAATGTCGCGGTTACCATTACCGGCACCCTTGTCAGCGACAGCGGTGAGGTGGGAAATTCCGAAACGACGATGACGTTTGCGCCGGGAAGCATGTTCCTGCTTCCCATCAATAACGGCACTATCCCGTTAGCGACATGGGATTCCGGCTCGACATGTAAGATTACAGGGTATGTGAGCGGAAGCAAGCCGGCTAACGCGAACCAGAACTTTTACAATCTTACATGGGATTGTCCGAACCAATCAGCTAATGTAGATTTATCCATGTCCGGTAATACCATCGGAGGCGATGTCACCATTGATACAACAGGGCTGGGGCGAATGTACCTGACAAGTCCGGCTGGATTTTCTGCCCCGATTACCATTCATGGGAACATCTATATGAGGCGCGGACAATTTTCATCAAACGGGTCAAGTTCTGCCGATACGATTATCATTCATACAATGGGAGACATCATTGTCACAGGCGGAAATTTTAGCCTCAGCAGAGGGAGCGGCACGGATGTACACTGGTATCACCATGGCGAATTTTCTGTTTCAGACGCGACGCTTCAAAATTCCGGGGGCAGTACGAAAACGCAGAGAATGATTTTCGCCGGCTCCGGTACTCAGAATATTACTCTTTCTAATGTAACCTACGGCACAGGAACATCTCATTTCAACATGAGGGTACAGAACGGCTCAACAGTAAATTTAGGACAGACTGTCATAAGCAGCTCGAACACGGGCAGCTTCATTGTAGAATCCGGCGCAACGATAGAAACAGCACAGCCCGGAGGGTTTGAAGGGAACATCCAATCTACAGGCGCCAATGGCGGCGGCAACAGCTTAAGCACAGGCGCGAACTATACCTTTAACGGTTCTTCCGCGCAAGTAACGGGTACGCTCATGCCGGACACCGTACACAGCCTTACGCTTAATAACACAAGCGGTGTAACCCTTTCGCGTGCCACTGTCATCAACGACACCCTTCATTTGGTTGCCGGAGAGTTTGATAACACAATTCCTTTTACGTTAGGAGCAAATGGGTATGTTTCGTTTGAAGGAGGAAGCGTAAAAGTTCCGTTGGGAATTGGAGAGGATGGGGAAATTCTTCCCGCGGCATTCTCGCTTCAGCAGAATTATCCTAATCCGTTTAACCCGACAACGAATATTCAATTTCAAATTTCTGATCTCGGATTTGTGTCGTTAAAGGTATTTAACGCGCTGGGTATGGAAGTCGCCACGATAGTCAATAAAACTATGTTCCCCGGCGCATATACCGTGCAATGGGATGCGACAGGCAATCCGAGCGGGATGTATATGGTTAAGCTGACGTCCGGCTCTCAAGTTCTGACAAAAAGTATGATACTCGCGAAATAATACTTGCTCCATTCCTCACCCCCGGCCCCTCTTCCTTTTTCGTCTTCGCTCAGAATGACGTGGGAGAGGGGAGGGTAGGGGAAAGCGCTACGATGAAAAGTTCACTAACGTATATAACTGATGTTACGCACGGACCTAATCTAACATGTATGAATTTCGGTTTCACGACTCTAACTCATCCCCCTTCCCCCTTCTCTTGCAAGAGAAGGGGGATTGAGGGGGTTGAGTTACAGAGGACTTCCTCAAAATTCAAGGTTAAATCAGTGTTGCATAACATCAGTTATATAATTGTTATTGTTGTTCTTCTCTCCGCGTGCAGCAGCGGGGAGAAAACAATGCAAGGTTCCGGTAACCAATCATGGTCTCGCCAGATTGCCGATTCATTTATCGCAAGGCACCCGGGAGCGGTAACGTATGATTCGGGTTCGTCAAGCCAGAAATGGAATTACGAGCAAGGGCTGATGCTTGTCGCTTTGTACAAGTTGTGGCAGCATACAAATGATAAACGTTACTTTGAATTCATGCAGGACAATCTCGATTTGTATGTCGAAAACGATGGCAATATCAAAACGTACAAGCTTGAGGATTATAATAAAGATAATATCGGTCCCGGAAGGGCGTTGCTGGCGGCATATCAAGAGAAAAAAAAGGAGAAGTATAAAGTAGCCGCTGATTTGCTGATGCTGCAGTTGCGCAGGCAGCCGAGAACGAATGAAGGCGGATTCTGGCATAAGAAAATTTATCCCTACCAGATGTGGTTGGACGGATTGTTTATGGCGGAACCGTTTCACGCGTGGTATGCGCAGATGTTCAACGAGCCGAAAGCCTTTGATGATATTGTCAACCAGTTCATCTGGATTTCCAGCCATACGCGCGATGCCAAAACAGGATTGTACTATCACGCATGGGATGAAAGCAAGCAGCAACGATGGGCGAATCCTGAAACAGGCTGCTCTCCTCATTTCTGGGGGAGAGCGATAGGGTGGTATGGCATGGGCTTAATTGATGTTCTCGATTATATGCCAGAACGTCACCCAAAAAGAAAACAACTTGAAACACTGTTGAAAGAACTGGCGGAATCGTTACTGAAATTCCGGGACGGAAAATCGCATCTATGGTATCTCCTGCTCGACCAGGGAGATAAAGAAGGCAATTATTTTGAATCGTCGGCATCCAGC
>SCUC01000549.1 GCA_004322375.1 Bacteroidota bacterium | reverse complement strand
GAAGAAATTGTTGCCGGTTCCGCATCCACTCCTGCAACAACGTCGGAAAGAGCTGAGAGGTTGACGGCATCGAAGGTAGTCGAAAGACCTTCAGTCAAGACGCCGGAGTTTGCATCGAGCTGGACGCCTGTCTCAGCTGTATTGTATTGCAAATCTGTCCATGCCGCCACGCCTTCTACTGCCGCCTGCATCAAGCCTGCAACGGATGATACCGCACCCGTGCCTGTTTGAACGCCAACCGTAATGTTGCCGGTAAAGTCCTTATCCCGGTTATTCAATGCGTCCAGCGCCCTCACTTCCGAACCGAAGTCAACGTTCACGGCTACGGTTGCGGGAGGATTTTCAGTGAACGTCAGCTTGCTTGCCGTTACTTCAATTCTGTTTGCATCTCCGGTCGTGCTGCTGGTTTGAGCGGTGAAGCCGGCGAAGGTTGAACCTGACGCTGATACGTTTGAGTTCGTTACCTGGAATTGAAATTGTTCATTATCCGTCACAGCTGCTTCAAACGTAAGATACAGGTCAAGCGTTTTCGAGCCGTCATCGGCGGCTGTTACGTTCGAGCCTGAAAGCCCCGTAAAGGCAATAGTTTCACCGGTTACAGAAACTTCAGCAACTTCAGTGGCGCCATCGTATAACGCGGCTTGGCGGATGGTATTTGCCCAGCTGGTAACGCCATTGCTACCGCCCTGGGTAAATGTAATCGAGGTCAGTTCTGTGCCAAATGCATCGGCATCGGCAGAGCCGCCGCCATCGCGAATGGTAAACGAAAAGACACGCACGGCATCCGTTGTCGCGCCAATCGAAGCTAGCTGGTAAGAAGCATAATCTATATTTGAAGTTTCATTTCCTGCCGCTTGAATATCGGAACTAGATGAAATGACTTTTGAAGCGTCATACGTCGCTACACTATCCCATAAAGTGGCAACACGGATTCCATCTATCGAAGCATTTGGTGTAGTGGTAGTTCCTTGTCTTACAAAAAATTTACCAGCATCCAGAGGGTCGGAACCTGATGTACTGGTAGCGTTTGCAGCTGGTTCAGCCCCACCAAGTGCAGGGTTTACCCAAAGATTAGAAATGTCATTCGCGGTTCCTGAAACAAATTGATGACTGAAAACCACCAAGTAGGTTGTCCCAGGATTAAGATCCGTTGTGTACCATCCTACAGTTGCAGCAGAGGAACCTCTAATACCTAATTGAAACGTGCCAGCTACTGAGCCGAGTCTTATAGATAGTCTGTTGATAAAAGAGGTGGTACTGCTTACTGTATACCCAGCAAGATAATCTCCTGTTGTACTGCTATTTAAGCTTAGACCGGTAGTATTAGCCAGTTTCAGGAGAAATGCCGAATAAATTGTTCCTGCTGATTGTGTAGTAAAAGCACGGTACGCGTCTTCAGCAGAGCCACTTGTACTAATAATGTCTATTTTATTACCTTCGTTTGAGGAGGCATAACCAGAGTACAGGAGACTTCCACTCGAAACTTGAATTGGATTCCCAGTTCCTGAAAAGTCAACCCAAACTCCTCCGCTAACATTGCCGCCGCCACTTAGGTCCGTTAGCTGTCCTGTAGAGTATGTAAAATTTTCATTAAATAATAACTGCCCCTGCGCCATAGTTCCCATAGTCAATAAGCAGACTACAGCTACGACGAGGAGCTTTGTAATTGATTGTAAATTGAGTTTCATAAACTCTCCTTTGGGTTTGTTTATGGTTAGTGAATTAGTGGATTGTAGAATAAAGAAATGATTTATACACTCGCGCCTTCCGTTGCCCCTCCCCGTTGTCCCGCGTTGCTTCGCAGGCATGTTCTTCCTAATGAACATACAGAGACACTTCTTCCTGTATGAAATTGATAACCATTTGAGTAAAACTATTGAAACTGAGGTTTGTTAGCGGAAAATGGGGTTTTAAATCTATATAAGTTAAGAAAATTTCTCTCAACTGTCAAGTTATTTTTCTATTAAAGTTACATTAACTTTCCACACGCTTTTACGCTCCCGACTGCCTACCTACGGTTCGCCTATGGCTCGTAGAGTAGAACGGCTCGTAGAGCGTCCCCGCAGTGGAATCAGCTGCTATCTCACTCACACGCTCCCGACTGCGTCCCCGCAGTCGGAATAGCCTGTATCACGCTGAAAACCCCCTACTCAAACAATTCAGCAACATCATCAATCGCAATAATCGGTTCCATCTGCTTATCATAATAGCACGCCGACGAATACCTATATTCCCATCGCTCTTCAGCAAGCTGCCAGTGCTTCGCCACAGGATTATTATGGATGTATTCCATCTTTTGAAGAATCACCTTTTCGGAATACACGTTCTTCGCTTGAATCTGCTGCCAAAGGTGATGTTCCTCTTTCGATTTCTTATGCACTGCCGCGTTCTGAAAAAACTCCAGCAGCGATGCTTCCTTGTTCTTACGTAATGCCTTCAACAATTCATGAGCGGTGAACGAGCCGAATTTTTGAAGCACATTCCCTATTGTCGCTCCTTCCACCGGCTTCATCAACGCGTGAAGATGATGAGGCATGAGGACAAAAGCAAACAACTCTATTTTTTTATATTCTCGAAGCCATACTAATGAGCTGAGTATAATGTTCGCATATTCTTCACGCCAGAAAAGTTCCTTCCATCCCACAACGGTTGCCGTAATGAAATATAACGAACCTTCTTCGTGTACTGAATGAAATGTTGTACCGCGAACTACTTCCATATCCTTGTAAAGTCTCCGACTGCGGGGACGCAGTCGGGAGCGGGGGAACACCGCAACTCATTTCTTATCCCCATGGAGTGTCCGACTGCGTCCTCGCAGTCGGGGCAAAGAGCCGCTTACACCCCTCGTATTCCCCTCTCCCTGCGGGAGAGGGGTTAGGGGGGTGAGGGGGGGAAAATATTACTTCATCAACACAATTTTCTTCACGCTCGTAAAGTCGCCCGCGAGCATCTTCACGAAATAGACGCCGCTCGATGCGCTCACTCCGGCGTCAGTTGTGCTGTTCCAGCTAATCGGGTAGCTGCCTGCTTCGCGCGTTTCGTTCACAAGGGTTGCAATTTTCTGTCCGAGGACGTTAAACACCGCGACTTCAAGGCGCGCCGTCTGCGGCAGCGAGACCATGAACTGCGTCGTCGGGTTGAACGGGTTCGGGTAGTTCTGGCTCATGGAAAATTCTCTCGGCTTTTCGTTGCCATTCACAACGCCAAGGTAGAGCAGCTCCGGCGTTTTATTCAGCTTCGTTTCCCCTCTGCCGGCAAGCGCAGTTGCGTTCTTGCCCGTTCCCTGCGTTACTGTGAATTGCTTATCTGCTGAAACGATGTTCCACTTCAACGTTACCGGACCATCGGAACCTTTCACGCTGATCGGGTATTTCCGCGGCGTTTGAATGTCGGCGGGATATGTTTCAAGAATTCTGCCGGAGGTAAACCTCGCGTCCATCGCTCCTTCCGGCGATACGGGCGGCATCTCGAACGAAGCGAGATTGATTCCTTCCGTCTCTTTCCCGAAGTAGAGTGTTTGCGCGTAGTCCTTCCCTTCAATCGTCAACGAGTTGAATTGAGCAAGGTCTGCCGCAACAGGCGAGGATTTCGCAAACCCGCTGTTCGACATGATAATAAACCCGTCCATGGAAGCTTTCACCCAGAATCCTTGATTCGGCTGAAGCGTGCTTGCAACGTTATATCCGCCCTTATAGCCGAAGAAGGAGGAAAGGGTATTTCCAAGTGGCTCCGCGGTCACCGTTGCTGCGGCAATCGAATCGCCAATCATACCGACAAGATTCCATCCCGTAACGACGTACATGGTATCTAACGTGCGCTTGATGCCGAGCCGTCTGAATGTCTTATCCGTGCTGAACTTCAGCCAGTACCCAATGCCATGCCAGATTGATGTATCGGATACATACGTGCCGGCAAACTTGAACGGCTGCGAAGCTGCTCCCGGATAGAGCTTGCTCACATGATATCCTGCCGGAGAGGGTGTTTGCGTTCTTCCGATGGAAACGATGTTCCATCCCGCGTCGTAATCAACGTGCCCGCCCGCGACATAATCGTCGTCGTTGCGCGGGCAGAGTGAGAAGCGCGTGCCGCCGGCATTATAAATGATACCCGTCAATGTATCTATGTCGTCGCCTAATAATAAGACGCTCGTCAAGCCAAGCGTAGTATCGGAAGGAATCGTTGTAAAGGTGTTCTTCCCATCCGGTCCCACAATAAAAGCTCCTGAACCATCGTTGATTTCATAGAGTGCAGGGTCGGAAAAAATTGGCGTTAATGCTGTGACTTTGCTATTGACAACTCGAACTAACATACCCTCATACTGTTCCGCTGCCGGATTACCGGAAGCAAAGGTAGAGGTAGGCAGCGTCAACGGCGCGGGCAGAGCATTGCCCGAAGTTTTAATAACCGCAGTATTGACAATATTATACAGCTGTGTAATGGTGCCAAGCTCGCCAATTGTTCCTGTTACTTCAATGCTGTCCCCGCGCTGCGTTTTGGCAAGAGAGCTATCCCCCGTTCCGGTGACAAGCCAGATGCCGCTCCAGGGCTGGTTACCCGATTGCAGGAAATATGCATGGGTTCCATAAACGCTTGAATGAGCGGTAAGCTCCATATCAGAAGAATCTGCCGTAACGATGCCGCGCAATGTTACCGAACCTCCGTAATAAGGGCTGATACCGTGCGCGTACGGAGTATATTGGATGTCGCGTATCGTCGGATCATGATCCAGCACCGTAAAATTGAAAAATCCTTGAGATGTATCGCTTCCCAGAATCCCTACTCCTTGATATGCAAGGGTTGAAAAGTTGCCTGAATCATCATACGCTTCGATGAAGTACCGAACAAACGTTCCGTTCGGTAAATCGGTCAATGGTCCTGTGCCGAACACCGCAGGAGTATCCACCAGCGTCATCGGGAATTCAGTGAAGGGACCATAATTTTGACTTATTTTACAGATGACATGGTCAATCGGGTATCCGCCTACTGTTTGCGTAGCGCTCGCGCGTATCTCGAACAACTCTTCAATTTTCACAACGTTCGGGATCCTTTGGTGTCCGGAAACAGTCGGTTTTGCAACGCCAAATACGACGTCGCCCGGAAACATCGGGGCAATAGGATACCCGTAGGTCGAGCTGGTTCCGGAAATTTGAAGTATCAAGCCGCGAATCGTATCCATGACGGCAAACACCGGAGGAAGCGTCCATGTGGAAGTGGAATCTCTCCACACGCCCGTTACGGTAAACCATCGCGACGCGTCGTGCATGGCAAGCGTGTTTCCTTCTGCGTCACGCATGATAATGGCATTTCTTCCGCCAACGTTGGAGTATCCGGTAATCGTTAAATTCGTGAACTCGGCAATCATTCCTTCTAACGGTTCCCCAGTTGAGTACTGGATATGGAATGGTCCCGCCTGATTATAGATGCCCTCATAAATATGTTCAACGGTATCGCCTTTAATAATCGGAGGAGGAATGGGCGCTTTTTCCAGAGGGTTAAGAAGGTCAATAGAAATGCCGGGAATCGGTTGAAATTGCGTAAGACCGTTTAGTGCATAGGGATCCGGGTATGCAGGAAACTCAGAGAGCCTTCCCGTAATTTTAACAATGTCTCCCCGCTCTATGGATAAAAATCCGTCTGCAATATTTTGGAGCGTATCGGCAGGGGCATTACACCGAACGACAATGCCGCT
Organism: Bacteroidota bacterium; assembly: GCA_004322375.1. Taxonomy (GTDB): domain Bacteria; phylum Bacteroidota; class Ignavibacteria; order UBA10030; family SZUA-254; genus FW602-bin19. The sequence continues at coordinate 2,881 of SCUC01000549.1, read as the reverse complement.
CCACGGCGCATTCCCTACGCCCGTATCGTACAGCACCATCGTATAGCCGTTTGCCGTGTAACCGATAATTTTCGGCGGGATAACACACAGTCCTGTAATCGTAACCGTATCGTCAAGCGTGGTTGCGCTCTCCACCCTATCTGCAGTTTGCAATGTCCATCGCGCGGGATCAATTTGTACGGCTTCTGCCATAAGAAGTGAATCTTGCGGTACATATTGAATATCATGGATGGTAACTTCGGGGTATGTGACCCATTGCTTGGTGAGCTTGTTGTAGCGTTTTGAGTATTTTACATCGGCGTGGATGAGTGAAGCGAGAATGGTGAGCAGCGTAAAGAGAAATACCAATCGTTTCATAGAGTTCTCCTCAAGAAAAAATGTTGAATGTAATACATGCTGTGATTAAACTTGTTGATAGTGTGGCTAAAGAAAATAAACCCGCATCGAGGCTGACCAAAAAAGTCTCAAGAATCCAAAAACCCTTGTGTGTCGAACGAAAGAAGAGGATGGATTCTTCGTCCGCTCAGAATAACATCTTTTTGATCTGCCCGTATAAAAAGTGGATATATGGGGATATACAATGGTAAGAAAATCAAGAGAAAAATCCAAGCGCGAAAAAGTATTTTTTCCTCTCTTTTGCCATTCCCCTATGTTACCGTTTTGTTACGTTTACAGGCGATGGTCAACGTTTATTATCGTTGACAATTGACCAATCACTTTACAAGCCGTTCTACTCTACGAGCCATAGGCAAACCGTTCTACGAACCGTAGGTAGGTAGGCAATTCACCATTAGCAATTACTCTACCAGAAATAAAAAAGCCGGGCTCCTGGAGGTGAGGATACCCGGCTAAATAGGTGCGAATCAGGCGGTCGAACCAAGGGGAGGCGACTTGATTACGACAGGGGGGGCCTGACTCACACCGACTTAATATAATATTTTTTACAACAAATGCAAAATAAAAATTAATCTTTTGTTTTTTTTACCGCATCAAAATCATCTTTTTCATTACCGTATGGGGAATCAAATCTTCCTCTCCCTCCACGGTATGCCGTTCAATGGTCAATTGATAGAAATATACACCAGATGAGAGGCTGGAACCGTCAAACGGCTCTATAATTCTTCCCGCTTCCATTTCCACTCCGTCAAGCACCCGTGCGACTTCCTGTCCCAGGGTATTATACACTTTCAACGTTACCCTTCCCGCTTCTGTGAGATAAAATTCGATCTGGGTCGTCGGGTTAAAGGGATTCGGGTAATTCTGGTACAAATCATATTCGAATGGCTCGGTTTCCTCTTCGCTGTACTCGGCAATTACCGGCGCATAAATAAGCGGCGGAGCCAATGGCACAGTATCAGGATTAGCAATCAAATAGGGAACAGAGAACAGCGGCTTCACCGGCTTGATGCGTATCGGCCTGGTCGAGAAGGTGTCAATTCTCGCGCTGAACGCCCTGTTGATTGCCTTCAACGTTGTATCGAGCTGGGTATAATTCACCCATCCGTAATCTCTCCAGAATGTCAAAGCGCTGTCAACCATCTTCGATATTTGTCGCAGGGTTCGATTATTCAACGTGTTCGGTCTCCCGCTCGGATCTCGATACACTAAATCACCAAATCCCGGATCCGTGATGCGCGTATCGCTCGCTGCGATATTATGCTTCAACGCGATTGCTTCGCCGACAAGGCTGTTGGTGTAGCGGGCGTAATGAGGGTTGCGTAAGACGCCGTTAAAATCCCGGAAGGAAATATACCTGAACGGTCGCGGGGTTCCTTTCATGGGAAGCGCGCGCCGGACGTTGAACGGAATCGAAATCCATATCCATCCGTAATCTCGCGAACGAATCGGGCGGTCAACGCCGACAATCAATCCGTCAATAAATGCTCCGCGTTTCCACGAAGAGTCGCGAACGTTTCCGGCATTCGGCATGTGCGGACGTTGTGTTCGTGTTCCCGGTATCGGTGTGCGCAGGCGAATGGAACGAAGCGCCAGGCTATCCTGCGTGAATGACCGATAACAGCCGCCTGCCATTTTTCCGTTTGCTCCGATGTGCTGGGCAAGCAAATCCGTATTGCCGCTGCCGACCCGGTAATCTGTCCAAACCGCAATACCGCCTCGAAGCATATCGGTGTCAAACTGCGGTGTAATTTGATCGTACGGAGCAGTATGGAATGGATTGCCGTTCTGGCTCCACAACGAGGCGCCGTAAAAGTTGACGCGTTGAGCGTAAATATCAAAATCAACATCATTTCGTTTATCCTGCCAGAGAATAAGCGCAGATGCGCCTTCCAGCACGATTGATGGATTATACTGTTGCTCGTGCATGACGCAAATCGGCAGTCCTTCGGAAGACCACTGGACCTGCCCGTATTGATTAACGTACTGCGCGAAAATATCGTAGTCGGTTCCGCTCCGGTTATCCTGCCACACAACCATCGCCCCAAATTTTCCATCGCTTGCGAGACGCGGCGCTGATTGTATTCCTGCGGAGTATGCCATGATGACGCCATTTTCCTGCCACCTTGCCACTCCATCTTTATCTACGCGCTGCATATAGATTTTATCAACGCTTGCAGTTCTTCTATCCTGCCACGCGATAATTGCGCCATTCCTGCCATCGGTAACAATTTGAGGTGAGAGTTGATCATTCGTTACCGTGGATACCGGAATTCCTTCGCGTACCCAGGCTAACCTGCCGTCGGAAAGAATGCGCTGGCAAAATACATCGGAAGTTCCCGATTCAGAACGGTAATCGTTCCAGGTGATAATCGCCCCGCCCTGTCCATCGCTTATAGCCGTGGGATTGACCTGATCGCCATTCATTTGAATGATAACCTCGCCGCCTGACGACCACATCGCCTGTCCGTTGCCCGTAAACTTC
>SCUC01000548.1 GCA_004322375.1 Bacteroidota bacterium | reverse complement strand
CTTCGTTCTCCCGAATGGCCCGACCCCACTGCAGACCGAGGCAAGCATTCGATTGAATATTCGTTGTATCCCCATCAGGGACGTGTTCTGCAAGGCGCCACCATCCAGCGCGGGTATGAGTATAACACGCCACTCATTGGGTTGATAGGCTCACCGGGCAAGGGGAAACTGCCCATGACGCATTCCTTCATCTCGCTATCGCCGCAAAATCTGATTCTTACGTCGGTGAAACAAGCGGAAGACTCCAATGCGTGGATACTTCAGTGGTATGAAACACAGGGTATTGAAACTCAAGCGGTACTAACGCTGCCGCTTCAACCAAAAAGCGTTGTTCGCTCAAATGTTCTTGAAGAAGACGGTATGGCGGCTACTTCTGTGAAGAACGTAGTGAATATAACTACCGATAAAAATTCAATTACAACGATAAAGGTATTGTATTAATAATTATGGCAGGTCAACCGAACAAAACATTAGTTGAACTATTCGAAATTGAGGACGGCACGAAAATCGTTATTCTGAACGCGCCTCCTTTGTACGAGCTTACTCTTGGAGAGCTGCCGCCGAATGTAATCAAAAAAATAAATCCTCACGGCTCATTCGATTTAATTCATTATTTTGCTTTAAACAAGGTCGAGCTTGAATTTAAGTTCGAGTGGCTCCGACAGCATACAAAGCAACCCGACGGGAAGCTGTGGGTTTCATGGCTGAAAAAAACTTCGGGGTTTGCTACAGACTTGAATGAGACTAATATCCGCGAGATGGGTTCCCGGCACGGAATGTCCGGGGAAACAATTATCTCCGTGAATGATGACTGGTCAGCGATGAAGTTTCTTCACTCAGTCAAGGAGCGAAAAAAATAGCTTGTGGAAGTACAGCCGGAAACCCGCGATGACAGCGCTTCATGCTTAAGACTTGAGACATAAATATTTTTCTACTTGTTGTAGAACTTCATAAGTTGTGTTTTCATCACTTTTACCCATCCCTATCCCTTCCCTACTTTGTAGGGAAGGGCAAAACGAACTCCCAAAAATCTGATGCAAGTTGGCGGGATGGGTAGAGGTAAAACGCCTGGCTTCAAATACAATGTCATTACTGTGAATGGCAATGGCAAGCCATTGAGAGACCTCGGACTTTTGGTTGCTCACAAATTCACATTTTTATTATGTGAAGCCTTTGCAAAAATCCATAATGTCATTCTGAACGGAACAAAGTGAATCCGCCTTGGCGGACAAACTTTCAAGTCTTGGAGATGTTTCGTCCGCCCAGGCGGACTCAATATGACAATGGAATTGTTTTTCAAAAGCCTTTTATGTGTATTATTTCTTCAATGCTTTGGCAATTCGTTCAAGCGCTTGCTCGATATTCGGAACTGAATTAGCGTAGGAAAACCGTAGGTACCCCTCGCCATATTTTCCGAATGCCGTTCCTGAAAGACATGCTACTCCTGCTTCATTAAGTAAATATTCAGCAAGGTCACGCGAGGTACGTCCGGTTCCTGTGATGTTCGGGAATACATAGAATGCTCCCAGGGGCTTCAGGCATGTAATGCCCGGAATGGAATTCAACCCGTCAACAATGACATCGCGTCGTCGTTTGAACTCAGCGACCATCTTTTCCGCTTCGTCCTGGTTTCCGGTTAATGCTTCAACTCCGGCAATCTGCGTGAAGCTTGCTGTGCAAGAAACGCTATTGATTTGTAGCTGGGTAACGAGCTTGGCGAGCTCTTCCGGCATAACTCCGTACCCTAATCGCCAGCCTGTCATAGCATACGTTTTTGAAAATCCGTCCAGAAGCACAGTTCGTTGTTGCATTCCGGGAACGGAGGCAATGCTAAAATGCTCGAATCCGTCATACACGCTTCGGCTGTAAATTTCATCGGCAAGAACAAGCAAGTCATGCTTTATTGCAAGCTGTGCAATCTGCTTGATATCTTCTTTGGTCAATACCCCGCCCGTGGGATTTTCCGGCGAGTTAATGATGAGCATTTTTGTCTTATTGGTGATAAGCTTTTTCAGGTCTTCGATGTCAAACGCAAATGCTTTCTCCTCTTTTAACGCAAGGGGAACAGCTTTCCCTCCAACGAACTCTATCGCAGATTCATATATCGGGAAACCGGGATTCGGGTAGATCACTTCATCCCCTTCATCTATGCAAGCGAGGATAGTATAGAACATAATCGGTTTTCCTCCCGGCGTAACGACCACCTGCCCGGGTGTTACTTCGATGCCACGTGTGTTCGAGATATACTGCGCGATGGCATTTCGGAGCGGGGGTAATCCGGG
>SCUC01000547.1 GCA_004322375.1 Bacteroidota bacterium | reverse complement strand
TAACATTATCTTGGAATATCAAAGATTTGTCCAGCCAAGCATCATTGATAATTGATGAAAAAGAATATTCAATGCGTGGAAATAAAAGAATTCAAATTACATCATCTGAATCGAAAATTAGATTAAGGCTGGCTGGCTTCTCTGAATTACCAACTGTATTTGCTCTCGAACAAAACTATCCTAATCCCTTCAATCCATTAACGATTATCCGGTATGCCGTCCCTGCTCCATCGGGGCGAGATCTCGACGAAGTCGGACAGTTGCCCCTCCAAACCGCCGTCACATTGAAGATTTACAATATTCTTGGTCAAGAAATCATCACGTTAGTTAATGAAATTCAAGAGGCTGGTTACAAATCTGTAGAATGGAACGCAACAAATTTACCAAGTGGATTCTACCTCTATAAATTATCAGCCGGAGCATTTACCGATGTCAAAAAAATGTTGTTGATACGATAATTTGAATAATATATACCATGTAGGGGCGAGGTCACCTCGCCCCTACCACCCGCACACCCAAACCACTTCAACCATTCAGCAACATCTAATCAAGATGCAATCCCTTGTGCGATTTGTCAAACCACTTAAAACCACATTGCCCCTAAACTCATCATCTTGTAGTTACATCCTGAACCCTGCATCTTACATCGTGTGTCCTGCATCCTAAATCTTATTTCTCACAGACCCATATCTCACATCGCATATCTCTAAACGTTGCCTATCTACAAACAAACTGCTATATTTAACACCGATGAGAAACACAGAAAGAACGTAGCGCGTGCGTGTAACCCGCGTTGAAATAGACCTGCAAGCCCTTCGCCATAACTTTACTCTCCTCAAGAAGAAAATAGGTGAGAAGGTGAAATTTATGACCGTAGTGAAAGATAATGCGTATGGTCATGGCATGGTTCGCATTTCGCAATCTCTGCAAGAGTATGGCGCTGATTACTTTGCCGTCGCCCATGCGGATGAGGGGGTTATTCTTCGTCAAAATAATATTAAGCTCCCTATTCTTGTCCTTGTCGGCTTTCAGAAAGATGAAATCCACACAATTGTAGAAAACGACCTCGATGTTTCCATCCCTTCCGTTGATAAAGCGGAATACCTTCAAGCCGAACTTGAAAAATTAGGCAAGCAAAAAGCAAACGTACACCTCAAAATTGATACCGGCATGGGTCGCATCGGTGTGCGCACAGAACGGGCGATACAATTTATTCAAAAAGTTAGTACATTACACCGGTTGAATGTTGTAGGATTGTACAGCCATTTCGCAACCTCAGACGAAGCGGATACGTCGTTTGCAAATTACCAACACGCTCAGTTTCGTCATGTTCTTTCTGAATTGGCAAGATTAAAAATCGAAATCCCTTATATTCATATAGCCAACAGCGCGGCGGTTCTGCAAATGCCTGATACGTACCAATCCATGATTCGCCCGGGCTTGGCATTGTATGGAATAAACCCTTCAAAAGAGGAAAAAAATAATATCGGATTGAAACCGGTTCTCTCCCTAAAATCCTCTATGAATTTTTGGAAAGTCTCCCCTGCGAACATGAGCATCAGTTACGGAAGAACATATTTCACAAAGACGGCAACGAAAATCGCCACTGTACCGATTGGTTACGGTGACGGGTACAGCAGACGTCTCAGCAATAAAGCAGAAGTGTTAATTCAAGGCAAAAGGTTCCCCGTTGTAGGAACAATTTGCATGGACCAAATAATGATTGATGTCGGCATCCATTCCACAATTCATGTCGGGGATGATGTTGTCCTTATCGGCTCATCCGGCGACGAGACAATTTCGGCATGGGAGCTTGCAGAAAAGCTCGACACAATCCCGTACGAAGTATTGACAGGCATTACTGAACGAGTGCCGAGAGTGTACCTAAATCAACAGAACTAATGAAAATCTTCGGAGTCATTATTGAAAAAACTAACGATTGATGAAACATTTAGAATTTAGCGTTTTGAATTTGTTTAGGATTTCGATATTAGCATTTCGGATTTATTCAACATCTTGTATCAACAAAACTAAGTTATGTCCAGTGTCTATGCAGTAATTATGGCAGGCGGAGTCGGAACACGGTTTTGGCCCCGCAGCCGCGAAAAAACACCAAAGCAGCTTCTAGAAATCATCGGCAAGGGTACGATGATTCAAAACACTGTTGCACGATTGCGCGATGTTATCGAGCCCCGCAACATCATCATTGTTACTAACAAGCTGCAAAAACCTCTGCTTGTCAAGCAACTTCCTGAAATACCCGTACAAAATATCCTTATCGAACCGATAGGAAGAAATACGGCCCCTTGTATCGGGTTGGCAGCTCTGTACATCCGGCGATTCGATCCCGAAGCAGTGATGGTTGTGTTGCCCGCTGACCATATCATTCAGAATGAAGAAGAATTTCGCACGGTGCTCCGCTCGGCAATATCGGCGGCGTATGAAACAAAAAGTCTTATTACGATTGGGATTCATCCAACAAGACCTGAAACAGGCTACGGGTATATTCAGGTGGTGGATGAAAGCGATTCGATAAACAGACATTTCGACCGGCTGGTCTATCGGGTAAAAACTTTTGCAGAAAAACCAACGGTAGGAATTGCAAAACAATTTTTAGAAAGCGGCGATTACCTCTGGAATAGCGGTATGTTTATCTGGCGCGTGGATACTATTATGCAGGAAATCGAGCGGCTGCTCCCTGAAATGTATATAGAATTGAAAAAGATTGATGACTCATTCGGCTCAGATAAATTTGAACAAGTTTTTGATACTGCCTATAGGACAATAAGAGGAATCTCGATAGATTACGGCGTGATGGAAAAAGCGAAAAATGTTTTCCTCATTAAAGGAAATTTCGGATGGAGTGATGTCGGCTCATGGGACGAAGTGCTGAGGCTTTCTTCCAAAGATGATAAAGGCAACTCGAGCGCGGGAAAAGTATTTTTCTATAATTCCAATGACAACTTCGTTCAGGCAGGAAATAAATTCGTCGCCACCGTTGGAGTTGATGACATCATTGTGATTGTGACCGACGACTCGGTGCTTGTGTGCAAAAAAGGTCAATCTCAGGATGTAAAAGAAGTAGTTGATTACTTGCGTCGTAAACAACTGGACGATTACTTGTAAATTGTCTAAAGTTATTAATATTTAATTTGACTGCTTCTCTAAAATATTATATAGCGATGGGTTTTATACCCATCGCTGGCGTTGTAAACAACTGAACGATTACCTTTGAACCGTCAAGCATTTTTACCAATTCTCATTTTAGCCTCAGCGATCGTTCTGATAGGCTGCACGTCTTCGCCCCGCTTCACATCCAGATATGTAGGCGATGGCAACTATTCTTTAATGGAAGAAGGCGTCGCCTCGTACTACGCCGACCCGTATCACGGCAGGAAAACATCCAACGGTGAAACGTACGATATGTATGAAATGACCGCCGCACACCAAACGCTCCCCTTTAATACAAAAGTGAAGGTAACCAATTTGGACAATCAGAAAACTACAGTAGTCCGAATCAATGATCGCGGTCCGTTTGCCAAGGATAGAATTATTGACCTTTCCGTCGCTGCCGCGAGAGAAATTGATATGATTGGTCCCGGAACTGCGCGAGTACGGTTGGAAGTGATAGAGTTAGGAAGAGAGCCTAAAAAGTAAGTGTATTGTAGTTATGGACGATCCTCTCGCCACAGTCTTTCCTGCGTAAGCAGGAATCCAATCAACGAATGGTTAATGAATCAGGTACTATCTCGGTAAAATTATCAGTCCCTTAACTGTACGTGATTGAGAGCAGAAGGAAAACTCCAAAAATAATTCATTATATTGTACCACCATGACAAAAAATTTACTAAGCGAACAATCAGTCCTCGAGGCATCAAAGCGCGGCGCGACCGTTCTCCACTACGAAAAAGGAACGATCATAACCACTGCAGCGCAGGATAGAGCGCGACAGCTTGGCATCAAGCTCCTCGAACAGCCGAAAGATGTTCAGCAACCCCCATCCCCCGCAAAAGTACAACCCTCCACACCGGAAGTGATTGCCCTTGGAAGCGACCACGGTGGATTTGCCACCAAGGAACAATTAAAATCCTTTATTGAAGGATTAGGGCATAAAGTTGTTGATGTGGGAACTTCCTCAGAAGAAGCGTGCGACTACCCGCAATTCGCCTATGCGGTTGCAAAAATGGTCTCCATTGGCGAAGCTACTAAAGGAATTATGGTTGATGCTGTTGGCGTAGCCTCTGCCATGGTAGCCAATAAAGTCCCCGGCATACGCGCTGCGTGCTGCCATAACGAGTTCTCCGCCCGTAGCAGCCGCGAACATAACGATGCAAACGTTCTTACCCTCGGCGGCAGAGTATTAGGGATAGAATTATCCAAAGCAATCGTAAAAGCCTGGCTCGAAACTCCCTTCGCCGCCGGCAGGCACGTCAAACGCGTCGAGATGATTAAAGATATTGAGAAGAAATGGGGGAAGTGAGGAAGCCAGAAAAAATGAACAAAATAAAATATCTATTAATAAATAAAAGGTGGATCAATGTCATCAAATTTGAAACCAAGGTTATCTCCTAAGGCAGCTGTAACGATAACTCGAAGTGCAATAAAGAATGATAAGCTTGTTTATATTGCAATAGCTAACAAACCGATGGATTACAATGACGGAAAACGTTCGCGTATTGTATATATAGGCACTACACAAGCTGGAGCAAAAAGAATAGCACAGAGCGCTGCATCGAAAGCTGAAAATTTATTAAAAGAACATGGCGTTAAATCGTTGGATTTTTATACTGTTTCTTCTAAACTTCGACAGGGGTTAAAGTCTTGAAGAGTATTAGAAAGAGCACTGATTCTTCGTTTTAAAGAAAAATTTGGAAAACCACCTAAGAGTAATAAAGCCGGTAAAAAAATGAAATGGAATGACGAGTTAGATTATTTTACCTACAAGCATCTAGATGATATCATAGATAAACTTTCTTAATTCTAAGATTAATACACGATTCTGTACAAATAAGAAGACAAAAAATTTATGGCAACCTTAAATCAAACACTTGATGCAGCAATGCAGCTAACGCCGACAGAACGCGAGATGTTGATTGACATCTTGCATAAAAGAGAACTTGAAGCATGGCGAGAGGAAGTAGCAAATGATATCCAACAAGATCTTTTAGATTTCGACGAAGGACGATTGAAAGAGGAAACAGCCGAAGAGGTAATTACCCGACTTCGTCAATCAGCCGGTGAAAGCTTTTGAAGAATGAGGAAATTGGTTTCCACAAAAAAATTCGATAAGGCATATCTACGGTATCTCCGGCTTTTTCCTCAAAGCAGGCCGTTCTTAGAAGCAACGTTGCGAAAACTAGAAAAAGATATTTTTCTCCCGGAGCTTCTAAGTCACAAACTCAGCGGAAAATTAGAGGGCACATACGGATGTTCTTGCGGTTATGACTGCCGGATAATTTATTCAATTAGAAAAAATAAAACAACAGGTGTAGAAAGCATAATCTTACATAATATTGGTACACACGACCAGGTGTACTTCCCCCCTACTTCTTCGCTGCTACTATTAAATCCTTATCATTCCGGTAATCTAAGAAATCTATATCCGTCGCGACAAACGTTTCATCGTATTCGGTGTTCATCGCCCGTGCCCGTGAAAACCAGTTCAACATCTCTTTCTTGTTCTTCAAGATTGCATACACGCGGCTCACTCCCATCACGTTATCATCCGTCGAGTCCATGCGTACCGCAGTCATGGCATTGGTAACGGCTTTCTCCTTTTCCCCTAACCGGGCGCTTATAAGACCGAGATAAAAATATAATTCAGGAACATTGGGATTATCTTTTATTTTCGCTTCGACAAGGAGTTGTCCGCCCTTCCATGTTTCCTTAGCTTCCTTGATTTTCCCTCGTTTTTCCTGCGCTATACCCAGGATGTAGCTTAGTTCATCATTCGAAGATTCGAATTTCAATGTTGAAGTCAATGCCGATTCCGCCTGGGCAACTCTTCCCCGGTTAATAAGCATAAAGGCAAGATGCTTTGCTGTTTCGGGATTCTTTGGATTTCGTTCCGCTGCATTCATAAAAGCAATCTCTGCGCTGTCTCCCTTCCCGAGCAGCTCGTACAGGTAACCGAGATTAATCCAGGGTAGCTCATGCGTTCTGTTCTGATTCGTTGCCTTCCGAAACGCTTTTTCAGCCTCATCATAATTCTTTATCATTGCATTGGCAATGCCGATGTTCACGCTGATGTTGAAATTGGTCGGTTCTAAATCGTATGCCTGTTGAAAATAGGTCAACGCTTTTGCCGGGTCTCCCAAATTCGTCGCGTATTCCTCCCCCAGCGTAACGTATGGTCTCATCTGATTAGAGTTGAGCTCGATTGCTTTTTCTAAATTCTCGACCCCCTTCTTATGGTCTCCTCGCTGAATGTACAATCTCCCCAAAAGCCAAAAGCAATCCGCGCGGGATTCATCTTTGGCAAGAACTTTATTGATGTTCTGTTCCACTTCATTCAACCATTTTTCATCTAAATCATACCCGCGTTCATGGTTGAGCAGTTGGTTGCTTGCCAGTTTCACATACGCATCGAGAAAATTTGCATCCTTCTCAATTGCCTGTGAGAGAGTAGCTATAGCAAGTTGATTATCTTCTTTTGTTTCAAGCCGGTCATACTCTAACGCGCGAATATACAACGAGTATGCTTCCGGTGAGACGTTCACGTCCCCCCGAACCTCAACATCGAAATGATTTGCAACTTTCTGGGTTATCTCTCTCCTAATTGCAAACAGGTCTTCCCTGGTCTCACGGAAATTATCGCTGAGAATAGATTCCTTCGTTAACGGTTCGTTCATGGTAAACCGAACTGTTAAA
>SCUC01000546.1 GCA_004322375.1 Bacteroidota bacterium | reverse complement strand
TGCACCACGTCGAAAGGATGAAGTCGCGTACCGTCCATGCTTCGATCGTTACGATTCCTTGCATCCACATGAATAGTTCTAGCCAGAATTTGTTGGGGAACAGTACATTGGTAAATCGCCAGTATCACAACAAGCGAGATTAGAAATAAAAATGAGTATTTCATGAAAAATCCTTTGAAGATGATGAAAGTAGAACAGCATTATTGTTAGAAAAATGTTACCTGAACATTTTTCCAAAAAAACAGGATTAAATAATATTTGATGTAAGAAAAGAACATATTTCAAGAGAGTAAAAGTCGAAATTTTTTTTCATTCTTACACTCTCAAACCTTGGCATTGTGTGCCAAGTACTATTTGATGGGGCGGGATATTTCTGCTTAATATACTTATCAGATTTTAAAAAGCAAATACAATCCTTAGTCTTTTTTCAAGTTTGTTTTAACTTACTTATATATCAATTATTTACGTGCTAAGAATTTTTTAAGATTTGGCGTGTAATGAACAGCAGACAACAAAAAAGCCCACCCCGAAATCGGAGTGGGCTGTCTTAATTTAAATATTTTGAAATTGCTTAGCCCGCCTTCTTCAACGCCTCCGCACCGCCGACAATTTCAAGCAGTTCCTTCGTGATAGATGCCTGACGCGCTTTATTGTAAGATAGCTGTAAAACGCGAATCAATTCTGAAGCGTTAGTCGTTGCGTTTTCCATTGCCGCCATTCGCGCTCCCTGCTCTGAAGCGTTCGATTCAAGAAGCACGCGCCAGAGCTGAAAATTAAGATGCTTGGGAAGCAATGCGTCCATAATTTCCTTGCTCGATGGCTCGTAGATGTAATCTACCTGCGAGTGTGTAATTCCTGCCTGCAAGTTGTTGCTCTCAGGAACGATAGGGAGATACTGTTCGATAGCAATTCGGGGTTGCGTTATTGTTTTAAACTCGTTATAGATAATTTCAACTTTGTCAAACTCGCCCTTCGAGTAACCATCAAGCAGTTCGGAGACAATCGTCTTTGCATGTTGGAAATGTAATCCTGCAAAAATCCCCGTGTGTCTTGCAATCACCTTGTAATTGCGTTTGTTGAAATAATCGAATCCCTTTTTGCCAACACAAACCAGCTTCAAATGACCGGATTCATGCGCTTCTGGATAATATTTGTTGATATGCTGCACTGCCGCTTTCAACAAATTAGCATTGAACGAGCCGCATAATCCCCTATCCGATGTTACAACAACAAGAACTACGTTCTGCACAGGACGTTCAACAAAATAAGGGCTTGCCGTTACATCAACTTTAGAGGAAAGATGCTGCAACAATTGCTTCATCGTCCGGGCGTACGGGCGTGCGGCAATCATGGCATCCTGTGCGCGGCGAAGCTTTGCCGCGGCAACCATCTTCATCGCCTTAGTGATTTTCTGAGTGCTTTTCACCGCCCCGATACGGCGGCGTATGTCGCGAAGAGTCGCCATTCTTATGCAACCTTAAAGGATGCGACAAACTCTCTCCCAATCGAGTTGAGTTTCTCCGTTATTTCATTGGTAAGCTCTTTTTTATCGGCGATTTCATCAAGGAGCGACTTGTGCTTCAGTTCCATCATTTCTAATAGCTCAAGCATGCAGCGTTGAACATGTTCAAGTGGAATTTCATCAAGAAAACCATTGGTGCCGAAATAAATGCTCGCTACCTGTTTCTCTATGGGCATGGGCTGGTATTGACCCTGCTTCAGCAATTCCACTAACCGTGAGCCGCGGGTCAGCTGGGCTTGAGTTGATTTATCGAGATCAGAACCGAACTTTGCAAAGGCTTCCAGCTCGCGGTACTGTGCAAGATCGAGACGCAATCTTCCGGCGACTTTTTTCATCGCTTTGATTTGTGCGTTTCCACCGACGCGTGAAACCGAGATACCGACGTTAATTGCCGGACGAATACCGGAGTTAAACAATCCCGGCTCAAGATAGATTTGTCCGTCCGTAATAGAAATAACGTTTGTCGGAATATACGCCGAAACGTCACCTGCCTGTGTTTCGATAACAGGAAGTGCGGTCAAGCTGCCGCCGCCAAGCTCATCGTTCAGCTTCGAGGCTCGTTCTAACAATCGCGAGTGGAGATAAAACACATCGCCGGGATACGCTTCTCTTCCCGGAGGACGCCGCAACAGCAGAGAAACTTGACGATATGCCTGAGCGTGCTTCGACAAATCATCATAGACAACAAGAGCATGCCTGCCGTTGTCGCGGAAATACTCGCCAAGCGTAGCTCCCGCGTACGGCGCGATAAACTGCATCGGCGAAGGATCGCTGGCAGTTGCCGAAATGACGGTCGTATATTCCATCGCCCCTGCTTCTTCCAGCTTCGCGACGACCTGCGCAATAGTAGAGCCTTTCTGACCGATTGCAACGTAAATGCAATACATCGGCTTGACTCCGCGCTTTTTTGCATCTTCGGTGTGCGTGGATTTCTGGTTGATAATTGTATCAATGGCAATCGCTGTTTTGCCCGTTTGACGGTCCCCAATGATAAGCTCACGTTGCCCGCGTCCTATCGGAATCATCCCGTCAACCGCTTTAAGACCCGTTTGCAACGGTTCTTTCACCGGCTGACGCTGGATAACGCCAAGCGCTTTTCGTTCCAGCGGCAAAAACTTATCCGATTTAATTGAGCCGCGGCCGTCTATCGGTTGTCCAAGGGGATTAATAACGCGACCCAACATCGCTTCCCCCACCGGCATCGAGGCGACCCGACCGGTTCGTTTTACCGTGTCGCCTTCCCGTATTTTTGCCCCTTCACCGAAAATAACGCATCCAACGTTGTCTTCTTCAAGGTTTAATACCATTCCAAAAATGTCGTTGGGAAATTCCACTAGCTCGCTCGCCATGACTTTGGAAAGTCCATAGATACGCGCGATACCGTCTCCGACTTGTAGCACGGTACCGACGTCATAGACGTCAACTTCCTTTTCAAAGCCGGAAAGCTGCTTCCTTAATATTGCAGAGACTTCATCGGGTCTTACTTCTGCCATTGATAATCCTTTTCATTTCCTCATGATTCAAAAATTACACCGAGCCTGCGGCAAAGCGGTCCGCCAGCGCTTGTAGCTGGCTTCGGACGCTGCCATCAAGAACGGTGTCTTCATATTGTACGGTGAACCCGCCAAGCACCGACGGATCTTCCTTAAATTGTAAGTGTATCGTTTTTCCTGTTCGTTTGTTCAGTTGTTCACTCAACCGTTGTTCTTGCTCGGGAGTAAGCCTGACGGCGGAACGAACTTCCGCTTTCAGAATTCCCAGCCGTTTATCGCGCAATGCCTTGAACTGTTGGATAATCTCAGGAAGAATATTTTCCCTCCCTTTGGAGGTCATCAGCTGGATAAACAGAAACGTCAATTGGTTTACCCTGCCTTTGAACACTTCTTCCAATACTACCTTCTTCTTTTCGGTGTTGATGACGGGGCTTTTCAAGAAGTGAAGAAAATCCCGCGACGTTTTAAGAAGGGTATCCATCTGATCAAAATCGTTGCTGACGGCATCGAGCTGCTTGCTCTCTTCCGCAACGCCTAGAACCGCTAACGCGTACCGGTATGCTGCGCGAGTATTTTTCATGGTTCCTTAATTCTTCGGAAGTGATTGCAACACGTCGTCAACAAGCCTACGGTGTTTGTTGGCGTCTAATGTCTCGTTCAATATTTTGCCGGCGGCAAGAATTGCCAGGTCGGCTACCTCGCCGCGTAATTGAGCGAGAGCTGCGTCTTTATTCCGCTCGATTTCCTGCTTTGCTTGCTCAATCATCATCAGCGACTGCCGTTTCGCAGCTTCTTCCATTTCGCTTTTCAGCTTCTGGGCTAACGCGCGGCTTTCCTTAATGATGTTGTGAGCTTCAGCTTCTGCATTAGCAACTTGCTTACGATGCTCTTCGAGCAACCGCTCTGCTTCTGCTTTCGCCTGCTCAGCCCGCTCGATGGAAGTGTGAATATGCTCCTCCCGTTTTTCCAGCGCCTGAAGGAGCGGTTTCCATGCAAACTTCTTCAGCACGAAGGCGAGAAGAAGAAACGTTATTGCAGTCCAAACGACTAATCCCGGATTTATTTCTAACATTGTTCCTCTTTCATTTTATTGAACAACGAATTCGTGTGAACGAACCGGTGAACCTGTTACTTGGTTGCAAGAATGATGCAGATAACGAGAGCGAAGAAGGTTGCGCCTTCGATGAGCGCTGCCGCGATTAACATGGAGGTTCGAACCTGACCTGCAACTTCCGGCTGGCGACCGCTGGCATCCATTGCCGATGCCGCGAGCTTGCCGATTCCAAGTCCTGCTCCGATTACCGTTAATGCAGCGCCGATACCTGCGGCAAGATATGCCCACTGATAAGACGCGAGTTTTGCTACTTCTACTGCTTGATCCATTATGTATCTCCTGATGTTTAGTGAATATATATCTATGAAAAAAAAATGTAACAAAGAGATTGTCTCAAAAAATCCTGAGTGTCATTCTGAATCCTGCTTTAGCGGGATGAAGAATCCAGAAATCCCCCTATAGTGCAAAAGACGGGTGTGGATTCTTCGTCCGCGAAGGCGGACTCAGAATGACAATCCGCGAGTTCTCTTTTTTGGGAGGGAGTTCCCGCCTATGGCGAGGTTCGCCGAAGACGACCTACTCCCGACCCTAATGTCCGTGTCCCGCATGAGCTTCATGCGCGGCATGCTCTTCACCAGCCTTGATGCCAAGCCCCATGAATAACGAGGTCAGCATGGTAAAAATATACGCCTGTAAAAACGCGACAAACAGCTCAAGCATATTGATTGCCGCGACAAATCCGATTGAAGCAGGAGCAATCAAATACGACTTGAACAGGAAAATCAATCCAATCATCGAAACAATAACGATGTGCCCCCCTGTCATATTGGCATAAAGACGAATGCAGAGAGCGAATGGCTTTGTGAACAGACCTAAAATTTCAATCGGTACCATGATGGGCCACAGCATCCAGTGAACTCCGCCTGTCAAATGCGCCAGGTAATGCCCGAATCCCTGCGCCTTAACTGCAGAAACCTGAATCATCACAAAAGCAATAACCGCCAGTGCAAGTGTTACGCTGATATTGCCCGTTGCCGATGCGCCATACGGTATCAATCCTAACAAATTCATCGTAAGGATAAAAAAGAATGTTGTCAGCAGGTAGGGCATATACTTCAATCCGCTTTTTCCCATGTTTGGCAGGGCAACATCGTCGCGAATGAATTGAACAAAAACCTCGATAAGATTCCCGATGCCTTTTGGAATCAAGCTTCTAGAATTTTTTCTCGCCGCGGAGATGACAATCGTACCAAGAATGATTGCGGCAACCCACATGAATAGCACGTGCTTTGTGATGGAAAGGTCTATGGTAAGCTCGCCGATATGAATGGGCGCAAAATGCGGCAGCTCAAGATGCCCGCCGGGATATTCTATCTCGTGAGAATCCTTAAGGTGATGAAGCAGCTGGGTAAAGAGATTGCCCTCGGCTTCACCATGCCCTCCCGTTTGCGCGGCTGCGTGAAGCGTATCCGCCGCGCCGTGCTGTATCGTTTCTACTGTTTCCGAATTAAGAACCACTTGAAAATTTATTGTTGACGTAAATTTACTTTTTTATTGATGTAAAGAACTTCTAACATGAGAAAGACAACGTAAAAAATACCCATCGAACCGACTAAGGCAACGACGTTGAGCATTGCCACTTTAATAAGCAGGACGAGAATTCCTGCTAAACCGAACATCCTAATTCCCATTCCGCCAATCACAACCTTCAAAAAAACCGTTGCCGATTTATTGAACGAGTGCTCGATTGCCGCATATCCCAGCAGCACGTTTACTGTCGCGAGAACCGCTCCAACAATCGCCGCATGGAATATTTCTATGGTTCCGTATGTGTACAGCGGGTAGCTTGAAACGATGCTGATACAACCAAATGCTGCCGCGACCTGTCGGGGAAATGACATTTATTTCTTTTGTTGTTTAGACTCTTTGTCGTTATATGCCATCACTTCCCGGATAAAGTGAACTAACCCCGCTGCCGAGCCGAAAAAAACACATACGATCATCCCCCATGGCTCTGTTTCCCACATGCTGTCAATCCAAAGCCCGATAAAATACATGATGACGACTGCCGCAGCAAGCTGAATTCCCGAACCGAAAAACGGTCCGACATCGCGAAAAGTTTTAGAAAACTTTTCCTTCCCCCCGACATTGTTGTCATTGGGGGATGACACGGCTCAACGCCCTTCTGCTCTGCGTGCTTCCGGTTTCAGCTCGACCACGCTTGGCATCTGTTTCGCCTCAGCCATTGTGCAATTTCCATCGAAGAGCGCCCCCTCGTCAATCACCAATTTTGCTGCTCGAATATCACCCCTTACTACGGCTTTCGATTGAAACATCAGTTTCTCCTGTGCGACGATCGTTCCTTTGATTTTCCCGCCAATGGTTACATTACGGGCATTGACATTTCCATCAATATCGCCGGAGGCTCCGATAGAAATATTTTGTGACGCGGTAATTTCCCCCATCACTTTGCCGTCAATTTGAATATCACCCGGTGTGCGAAGTTTTCCTTCCAGCACAGTTCCCACTCCAATGAGATTGATTCCTGCAGAGGGTTCGTTTTTCATAGTAACCGTTCCTTTCATTGTATGGTAATGAGATAATTCATCGGATTAAGAGCGATGCCATTGTTCCACACTTCAAAGTGCAAGTGGGGTCCGGTGCTTGTTCGCCCTGTATTCCCTAATAACGCTACAGTCTCCCCGCGTTTCACTATGGCGCCCCTTCGTTTTAAGAGCGCTTTATTATGCTTATATACTGTCGTCAGTCCTGCTCCATGAGCGATGATAATCATCATGCCGTCATCAAGCGTCCAGTCGGAGTATATGATTGTCCCGTTTGCCGCCGCGACTACCGGGCTTCCTTCTTTTGCTACAATATCAATTCCCTCGTGATGCTGTTCGCCGGTATACTGTTTTGTTTGGTAGCCCAAAACCGGCATCGTCAAAGGCAAATAATTCCCTGATTGAGTTCGCCAACGGAGCGTGTCAACATTTTCCTGCCGACTTATGTCGCCCTGTGTTCCTCGTGCCTGATTTAACGTCGAATACTCTTCTTGAACAATATCTCTCTGCCGGACATCGTTTTCAATATCAGAACTTCGTCGTAACCTGTCGTTGCTTTTCTTTTCCGGCATTTGTGCTCCAGTATCAGCACAAATGCCGGAAAA